>SYKL01000199.1 GCA_005797785.1 Pseudomonadota bacterium
ACTTCGACGCCTGACGCGAGGAGGGATGTTTCCACATGGAAACACCGATCGGGAGACTCCCCCAATGCGGAGCCGACCGCAGTTACGACCGCGATCGGCCCCAACACTTCGGCCCCGGGGAGCGCCGAAAGGCCCCCGTGGGCATTGCGAATGTCGACGTGCAGCACAGGCCCCACCCGACGGCGCACTTTGCCTCCGGAAGCCCTCAGCGCGGCCGCAAGGTCGCCATTCGGGGCCAACACCCGAACCGCCAACAACTGATCGTCCCCGGTGACCGCCACCGCCGGCGGGCTCAGAGGAGCGAGGCGAGTACCCGTCCCCTCACCAAAAGTGGAGGAAGCATGGATGGAAATCCCTCGATCTCTGGCATACCGAACCGCATCCTCGAACAGGACCTTCGCACCACCGCGGGCAAGGATTAATGCCTGGTCCAACGGCATTTCATCCAGCTTGATCGCCTCCGGAACGACGCGAGGATCCGCGGACCACACGCCATCGACATCGGAGCAAATTTCGCAATACTCCGCCTGCAACGCCGCAGCGAGCACGACCGCAGTGGTATCGGATCCTCCGCGTCCGAGGGTGGTCACCTCCCGTTGGCGACTCATCCCTTGGAAACCCGCCACAATCGCCACCTGTCCTTCGCTCAGCGCCCGCAGAAGCCGATCCGGGCGAACCTCCACCACGCGCGCGTCCGCATGCGATTCGTCGGTGATGATCCCCGATTGTGAGCCCGTCAGCGAACACGCCGGTACGCCCAATTCGCGCAAGGCCATCGCCAGCAGCGACATGGAGATCCGTTCGCCCACAGAGATCAGCATGTCCAGTTCCCGCCGATCGGGGCGCGGCGATATCTGTCTTGCTAAGCCGATCAATTCGTTGGTGGTATTGCCCATCGCGGACACCACCACCACCACCGCGGCGCCCTCCTGTCGCACTTTTGCAATTCGAGCAGCGACCGCACGAAGCCGATCCAGGTCCGCAACCGAGGAACCTCCATATTTCTGCACGATGACCCGCATGTCCCTTCTCCTCGTGTATGGCCCGCACTCGACCGAATCGTCAAATCTGAAATCGTGCATTGCCGGTGCAATACTTTCACCCTAATGTGCGTCGACCGTTTCTGGGAGGCTCACGGTGATCCGACACTTCCTCAATCCGCCCAACTGGTTTACTTCGGCCAGCATCTTTTGCAGCACCTACGCCATGTCTTTGCTGCTGGGCCCCGGGGACGTCGGCGCTCACCAATTCATACAAGCCTGCATCTTGGTGCTGTTTGGCGGTGTCTTCGACTTGATGGACGGTCGCGTCGCCCGCATGACCAACCGTTTTACCGAGTTCGGCGTTCAGCTCGACTCGCTCGCCGATCTGGTGTCCTTCGGCGTCGCTCCGGCGATGTTGGCCTATAGCTGGAAACTCCACGAATTGGGCACGGCCGGCGCCCTGATCGCGTTTTGGTACGTGCTTTGCGCCGCCTTTCGTCTGGCGCGTTTCAACGTCAACGCCGCCCACAATTCCTGGAAGCTCGCTGGACATACTCAAGGTTTGACCTCCACCATGTCGGGGGGGTGCTTGGTCATTTTGGTGTGGATCGGCAATGGTTACCTCCACGACATCTACGCTTTTCCGGCCTGGTTGGTTGGTTTTCTGGTCGCATGGAACGGCCTGATGATGATTTCGTCGGTCCCTTTTCGTTCGTTCAAGGACATTCGACGCAACCGAAAAGCCCGTGCATGGTTCGCTATCACGTTCGCAGCCTGCCTCGCCGGGGCCGTCGTTCTCGACCCCTCGATGTGGTTCGGCGTCGGTGCGGCCATGTACATCATCTTTGGTCTTGTGGACGGACTGATCACAGCGCTACACTTCAACCGCGTTGGGCACGTGCTGGATTCCGTGGGGGAAACGGTCGGGACCGATGAGGATGACGATCTCGACATGGTCAGCGAGGAGGCCCGATGAACGGTTGGCGGCGACGAGAATTCCTGCAAAAGGTGGTGGCGGCATCGGCGATGTTACCTTTGATCGCCGCAGGATGCGACGGAGGGGGCTCCGGAACAGGCGATACCTCGGACACCGAAGATCCTGACACCTCCGATTCGTCCGACACTTCAGATACATCGGACACCTCCGACACGGCGGATACATCCGATACTTCGGATACGTCCGACACCGCGGATACTTCCGATACGTCGGACACTTCCGATACATCGGACACTTCCGACACGTCAGATACCAGCGACACTTCGGATACATCTGACACTTCGGACACCAGCGATACCTCTGATACATCTGACACTTCGGACACCAGCGATACCTCTGATACATCCGACACTTCGGACACCGGCGATACCGCGGACACCGACGTCGTGGCCACCTGCAATTTGGTTGACGCCTCCGGCACCTCCAATTCCCATGGTCATTTGCTCACCATTCCGCAGGCGACGATCGCGGCGGGCATCTCGGGCAGTTTCCAGTCCACGGCCGGCGGCCATGTCCACACCGTGGTGTTGAGCTCGTTGGAAATGCAAACCCTACGAGACACCTGCACAGTCACGGTCAACAGCAACGACAGCCATCCCCACAGCTGGGTGATTACAATCCCGTAATCGCGTCAGAAAACACTTGTGTGTCTCCATTTGGACCCGCTATGTTGGCGCGGTCGCACTTAGGAGACACAATGAACGCTTGGAATCGACGAGAGTTTCTACAGAAGTTGGCCACCGCCACCGCCGTCGCGCCGTTGTTAGCCGCGGGCTGCACCGGAACGGACACCGACCCGGTGGACACCGACGAAACGGACAATGATACCTCCGATACCAGCGACACCGATCTTCCGCCCGATACCGATGTTCCCCCTGACACCGATGTCCCACCCGACACCGACGTGGTGGTGGAATGCGTGGTCGACGACGCTTCCGGTACTTCGGATTCCCATGGTCACACCGTGGCTATTCCATTGGCCGATATCAACGCCGGCAATGCAGGCAGCTACACCTCGGCCGGCGGCAACCACACGCACACCGTTGAACTGACCGGGCCGCAGATGGTGACCCTGCGCGATAGCTGTGCAGTGTCCGTCACTTTCAATGACGGCAGCCATTCGCACACCTGGAGCATCTCGATTCCGCAGTAGGCCGAAGGACCGCATTCGGTTCTTTCACTCTACGCTTTTACGCACCGCATCGCGCCAGCGACGGTGCGTTTCGCTTATCGGGGAATCGGGATCAGGGGGAGGCGCCAGTTCGCGAAGGGCGTCCTCCCAATCGCCCTGTTGAATCCCCTCCAATGCCCGGCGTGCGTACGGCGAATCCCCTTCCATCGCCAACGCCATCGCCCAGACAGACCGGCGCAAATCGCCTTTTTTGGCGTAAATCGAGGCCAAGGCGCCCCACGTCTCCACGTCTGCGGCGGGCACTTGGGCACCGGCCAGCAACTGATCGAGGTTGTCGGTCGCCGTTCGGGTATGTAGGTACAAAGGGGCAGAATGCTCGATCCGGGCATTGTCGTCCGTATTCAACGGTGCATCCTTCGCAATGCTTCGGATCCCGTCACGATCCGCCACAAAAGTGGAAAGCAGCATCCTGGGATCGGACATCCCGATCAACCCGAACTCCGCCGCCACCGTAGGCCAACGCGCGTTGGTCGCCGCAAACCGCTCGGTCGTTGGGAGTAAAGGGCGATCGGACCCGATCAAGATCAGATCGGCATCCTCCAACGTTCCAAACAACAACACTTCCGGGTACACCTCGGTAAAGGTGGCCAGCAACGTCCTTAGATCCTCGGGCCCCATTCCATACGTCTGTACCCACTGTGCCCATACTCCTCCCGGAGCCAGCCTGGAACGCCCGAGTTCAAAGAACTCCCGCGTAAACAGATTCGAAACGCCCGTAATCCAAGGATTACTCGGCTCACTGACGATCACCTGGTACTTGCCGGGCTCCGCGCGCACCAAGTGGTTTCGCGCATCATTGATCACCAATTGGGTACGAGGATCGTCCAATACCCCATGGTTGTACGCGTCAAACAAGCGCGCACCAGGGACCACCGCGGGTTCCAGCTCCACCACCTCCAGCGTGCGAATGTCCGGAACTTGGCTGACGGCGCCCGCGGTAATTCCGCTCGCAAGCCCAATCACCAACACCCGATCGACCGATTCCGCAAACTCAAACGGGAGGAGGGCCACCAGCACCTGAGTCGGCATATCCCGCAGAGTAGAGGCTTCTACCTTGCCATTGTTGGCCATCCACACGGTACCCGAGTCGCGAACGCGCGCCACGGTCACGACCCAAACCGCGCCTTCGGACTAATAAAGGAGATCATTCCCATCCACGGCGTATGCCCGAAGCCCCGCGCGGCTGTGGTCGTCCGTCGCCGTGACCTCCTTGTACAACCCAGCGGTCATCCAGAGCGGCTCCCACGCGGGCAGCCCAAACACAAGCGGAAACGCCAACACCAGCGCAACCGCCCCCGCCAAGGCCAACCTCAGGCGCGGCGTTCGCGCCCAAAACAACGCCGAAACGAAATTTCCAAGCAGCGCCACTGCGATCGTGCCGCGAACAAACAAAGACGGCAAGAACACAAACCCAGCGAGCAAAGCTCCTAAAACCGATCCGATCGTGTTTGAGGAATAAATCGCACCGGAAGCCGCGACCGGATCCCCTTTGGCCGCCCGCACCGTCAACGGAAACGCCATCCCCATCCCGATCGCCGGCAACGTCATCATTGTCATGGCCAACGCGGCGGTAACAAACCAGGCCGCACGCGGATAATCAGAGACATTCGCCGCGTCGAACAGCCAAACATAGGCGTACGGCAACTCCGGCGCGAAGTACAGGCCGATGCCCGCCAAGCACGCAATCCCGAGTTGAACGCCGATGTTGAGAGGCTCAAGGCGCGCCGGATACCGCTTGGCCAATTCCCCGCCGAGGGCACCCCCGATCGAAATTCCGATCAGGATCGACGCCAGCATCAACGGAAAGGCGTACACCGACGCGCCGACGGTCAACACCAACAGGCGCGTCCACGCGACCTCGTAGATCAACGAGGAAAACCCTGCAATACCCGCCGCCCATCCCAGCCAACCCGCCCGGGCGGCCACCGGCAGAGGCACGGGCGCCACCGAGTCCCCCGCGCGTGCGAGAAAGAAAACCACCGCTGCAATGCCCAGATTGCCGACCGCAGCGATTTGGTTGGTGAGGCTCACCCCCAAGAACGGCAGGCCGACAAACCCGCAGGCGAGCGTTCCCGCACAGGCTCCCGCAGCGTTTACCGCATACAAAGCGCCGACCCGCGCCCCCGGGTGGGCAGATACAAAGCGTACCAAAAATGGAAGCGTCGCCCCCATCATGGCGGTGGGAGGGCCCAATGCCGAAGCGACCAAAGCCGCCTGCAACCAGGGAAACCAGCTCCCCAACGAGATGTGAAGGTAGGCCGCTTCCACCCCGCGAAGCACGGTCGGGAATGCAAGGGCGTACACCCCAATCCCAAGTTCCAATGCGGCATACATCAGCAACGGTCGGTGCGTTCCCGGCGCGCGCCGGCTCGCCCAGTGCCCGCCTAACGCCAACCCGCCCATAAAGGCCGCCAACACCGTCGCGATCGCGAGATTCGATGTGCCCAGAATGGGGTGCAGTTGGCGCGCCCACAGGGTTTGGTACACCAGGCCGGTCACGCCCGACCCAAAGAAAATCGGCATCAACCAGCGCTCTACGTTCTCGCGACGGAGGCGGCGGAGCTCGGGATCCTCGGACACAAGTGGCAGCCGATCGTCGGACACGACGTTCGCGTAACCCGATCCGCTGCCAGTGCGCCGATTTTGATGGATCGCACCGGTCCGCGGACCCGCGAAGTGATATGATCGTCCGTCTCGTTCCCCGCGCGCGCACATGTTCCCTCACCAAAAGCTCGACTGGAACCTTCATCGCCTCGAAAAGCGCCTCGCTGAGGCGCCCGAGGACGTGCCCGCACATCTGGACTATGCGACGGCATGCCTGTCCCGAGCGTGGTTTCACGAGGGCGGCGAACCCTGGTTCAACAAAGCGCTCACCCAAGCGCGACGCGTTCTTCAGGTAGATCCCTCCAATCCCTCGGCGCTCACCGTGGCGGGGATTTCGCTGGCACAGCTCGATCGGCTGGAGCCCGCGGCGCGTTACCTCGACGAGGCGTGCAAACTCGATCCTGAGCGAGCGGAAGCCCACATCGGTCTCGCGCTGTTGCATGAGGCCAACGGCGACCGCCGTGAGGCGATCCGGGAGTTGGAAGCTGCTTGTCGGATGGCCCCTGAGTCCTGGGAGCCCCACTTTCTGCTTGGACAAATGCTCGCGCGCCACGCCGAAAAGATCGGTTCTCCGCAGCGTCTGCTTGAGCGCAGCCAGTTTCACATCGTCAAGGCGTTGGCCCTCGACCCGGCTCCGGCCGTGCTCCCCTCTTTGCTCCATGATCTCGGTGTCAGCTGCCTTCGCGGCGGCCGGCTCAACGACGCCCACAAGATCTTCAAGCGCCTGCTTGAGCACGACAAATACAAGGCAAAGGCTCGCTATTACCTTGGGCTCGTCCTGTACCACATGGGCAAGTACAAAAATGCGATCACCTTCCTTCGCCAACATCTTGAAGACCAGCCGGACAATGCTCAGGTGTGGACGCGCATCGGCATGGCGTTCCTGCAGCTCAGCGAAGTAGAAAAGGCGCGCGAAGCATGCAATCGCGCGCTCGCCGTGGAGCCGGGCGATCTCCAGGCCCGGTGGACCCTCGGTTGTGCCCTACTCGAAGAAGGGCAACCCGACGAGGCCATCCGAATGTTCCGGGACATCCTCCAGGATGCGCCGGATCACACTCCCGCCTTCACGGAATTGGTCAACCTCCGCACCCAATCCCGCGATGTGCGTTGGCTGAGGCAGGCGCTTCGCGCGGAAGTTTCCATTCACGATCGACTGCCGATCGCCGATGAGCGGGAGGCAACGGGCCCCACGCCGCTTTCAAGCCCGACCCCTTTACGGGATCGACGCCGTACCCCGATGATCCGCATTGCGCCCCGATCCACCACCCGTGAGCGCATTCGCGTGGTGTTGGAATCGATGGGGAGAATGGACTCCGACGAAGTTCCCACCATTCTCGAGGCGATGGATCTGACCACGGACGAAGGTCTGCGTTTCCAGCTTTGGGAGTCCGCTTTGGACATGCTGGCCACACGAAAAGCGGAGGATGCCAGCGAGCGACTGAAGTTGCCGGGCGCGGGATATGGCGCCGGCGCTGGGCGTGAAATCCTCGTTCTCGCGCCCTTTATCCCCGAGCCGCTGCTCACCCGCGGCCTGCAAGTTGGCGAGGAAGACCTCAAACGTGCCGCGGTCGATCGCCATGGTCCAGCGCGCGACGTCCAATTGCATCGCGACAATGTCGACCGTGAACGCCAAGAAGCGCGGGCATGGCAGGCGCTGTTGTTACTAGCCATCGCCGCCAAACAGACCCGTACCGGACGCAACCTGCTGGTTCGTTGGGCGTCCGACGCCGATCCTGAGCTGGCCGATGCTGCCCGCGCTGCCCTCGCCATGTACGGCGACACCCAAGCCGCCGATCGGCTTAGGGAGCGGGCTCGTGCGCGCGGCGCCGAAAGTTTGGTGGATACTCTCGTGAGGGAGGTGTCGTCACCGCCCACGCGCTCCCATCCGCGGCCGGTCTCCGAAGACGAAGATCTGTGTTGCAGCACGTGTGGGCGACGTTCCTCAGAAGTCGACCATATGCTCGCCGGTGGCGAGGCCGCCGTCTGCGACAAGTGCATGATGGGAATCGCCCGAGATCGCCGCGAATTGGAGACGGACGATGCCTCCATCTCCTGCGGCCTGTGCGGCAACACCAGCATCGAGAGCCGCGGCGTCTACGTTTACCGCGGCACCCCCGTCTGCGCGGATTGTGTCGATCAAAGCCTCGGATTGCTTGAGCGCGAAGAAGTTGAGCGGTACCTCGCCGCCTGGTGAATTGTTCGGAATTTCCGAACACCGGCATTTGCGTTAACGTCGAACCGTCAACCAATTGTCGAATGTGCGCAAAGTGGGAGACACCATGGCAACTGGCCGGCCATGGTTAACACCTGTTTGGTGTCGTCTGAGGTGAACATGATTCGTCGTCTGGTAGGCCCCCTTGGTTTGAGCGCCCTGTTTGCATCTCCCGCATGGGCGTTTGCACCAAGCGATTCCGTACACATCGGTAAGGAACCGCAGCGGATCTACCGCACCGACCCTTGGTCGCAACTCCACTTTGCACAGGATAAAGACTGGACGCGATTCACCGCCGGTGAGGGCCGGGGTTGGACCGCCACCTTCGACCTCCGCACCCACCAACCGCGCCGCATGTCCGGTCCGGGGATCCCAATGACCGGCCCCGACGTCACCGGTCAATTTGAAGCTTTTGTCTCCCGCAATTCAGAAATGCTTGGGCTTCAGCAAGGCGAATGGCGGCTCGCCTCCGCCAATTATTCGGCGGCGAACGACACCTGGTACATGAATGTCGACGTCACCAAAAATGGGCTTCCTATCTATCGAGGCGGCGTCACTGCGCGAATCAAGCACGGAAACCTGATGTTCATCGGCGCTGAAACCTACCGCCATACGCCGGTGGTCGGCAGCGCCAACCTCACTGCGATCGAAGCACTGAAAAACGCGGTGGTCAACGGCCCGGCCGCCACCGCGGTGCACACCGATCAAGCCGCAAAATTGGTCCTTCTCCCGATGGAAGTAGCCGGCGAAGTTCAGCTGCGAACCTGCTGGATGACCACGTCGGAAACTCATACACCACGTGGAAAATGGGTGACTTTTGTTGACGCCGCGACCGGCGAAATTCTGAATGTCCACAACGAAGTACGCTTTGTGGACGGTGTGGTGGAAGCGGAACACGACACCCGCACCGTGGACGGAAACCTCTCCGTCTCCCCTTTGCCCTGGGTCAAACTCGAGTACGGCGACGAACACATCTACACCGAACTCGATGGTTCCTACGCCATCGAAGGCGATCCCGGCGACTTGATCGCCACGCTCGATGGAACCTACGTGCGCGTAAGGAACGATGATGGCGCCGAAGGTTCCTTGACTTTCGACGGTGATGGCCTGATGACCGACGAAGACGCCACCCTGGCCGAAATCGACACCTACATCTTCCTGCACCAGATGCGCGCTTGGGGTGAGCTCGAAGCGGCCGACGTCGACATGGTCACCAACGATCTCGACGCCTACGTCAATATCGACGACACCTGCAACGCCTATTGGGACGGCAACGTCAACTTCTTCAAAGCCGGTGGAGGCTGCAACAACACCGGCCGCGTGTCCGACGTCATCTTCCACGAATGGGGCCACGGCTTCCATTACTACAGTATTGAAGCAAATAATCCGATCTTCGACGGGTCGTTGTCCGAGGGCGCAGCGGACTTCACCGCGGCACTTCAAACGAACGACTCAGTCATTGGGCCCTACTTTATCACCAACGGCGACGGCATCCGCAATATCGGACCAAACCGTGTCTACCCGACGGATCTGGTCGGAGAAGTGCATGAGGACGGCCTCATTTTCGCCGGCGCCATGTGGGACATGTGGGGCCTACTGAACGAGGACCTCGGCGAGATTGAAGGAACCGCCACCGCAACCAACATTTTCGTCGGTCTGCTCAAGGGCGACCCCACCATCGAGTCGAGCTACGACGAGGCGATGATCGCCGACGACGACAACGGCGATCTCTCGGACGGAACGCCAAACTCCTGCGGCATCATCGAAGCCTTCGCGATTCACGGGCTCGGTCCCGCGGCTTCCGGTGGTTCGCTGATTTCGCTGTGGCACAACGGCGAGGACATTCAGCTGCCCGACGCCACAGTCCCCGTTTCCGCCACGGTCAGCAATCTCGCTCCACAATGCGGCGATTTTGTGGTCGAAGAGGCCGCTGTTCACTACCGCGTCTTCGGCGGTTCCTGGCAACAAACTGGCTTAGATACCGATGATCTCAGCGTTCAAGGTGCGATCCCAGCCCAAGAACCGGGCACTTTTGTCGAGTACTACCTCACCGCGACCAACAGCGAAGGCGACGAAATCCAAGCACCGCAGGGCGGAACCATCAATCCGTTCTCCTTTTACGCAGGGGACGTCCTCGAGGTGTTCTGTGAGAACTTCGATTCTGGGGACGGCGGCTTCCACCACGATCTCCTGGCCGGCGAAGAAACCCTCGGCGCCGACGACTGGCAATGGGGCGTTCCCATGGGTGAAGGAGGCGATCCTGCGGCCGCCTACTCCGGCAACAAGGTCTGGGGCAACGATCTCGGCGACGGCGAATACAACGGCGAGTACCAGGGAGGCAAGACCAACGCGCTTTATACGCCGGTGATCGATACGGCG
>SYKL01000200.1 GCA_005797785.1 Pseudomonadota bacterium
CGTGCGACCACGGTGGGGTCGTCCAATACCCGCGTCGCATTCGGAAACCGTGCTTCGGAGAGCCACTCTTCTCGTTCGTCGACCACGTGAACGTCGAAATCGAGGCTTTGCAGCAGGGGAACCAATGCATGTGCTACATGGCCCGCCCCGAACACCACGAACTTCTCACGGGATTCGATAGGTTCGATGTATGCTTCCACGCTTCCCCCACAGCACATTCCGAGGTCACGGGTGAGGTGGACGGCCACCCTTTCTGGCACGCGAGTTTGGATCACCCGAAGAGCGGCTTCGATCAGTCGGTATTCGAGCGTGCCACCGCCGACGCTGCCTACCAGGGTTCGATCCGCGTGGACCAGCATCCGGGCGCCGGCGTGCCGTGGGGCGGAGCCGCCGTGTCCAATGATGGTGACGAGAGCGGCCTTCTGACCTTGACTCCAGGCCTGTGTTGTCGCTTCCCAGACGTGCATAGGCGGAAGTTAACCGGCGATGCTGGATCGGGCTTTGGGTGGCGCGGATAACCCTTCTCCATGATCCTCTTCGCCTTCACAACGTTGGCCGGTGCGGCGCCGGTTTGGGAAGTTCGCGAACTTCCTCCGTATTGCGTGGCGGCGGCTTTTTCGTCCGAAGTCGCTGTGTTGGATGATCGGGGCGAGTTGTGGCTCGGAAACGGGCGTTCCGATTGGAGAAGGGTGGTGCTGCCGATCGATGAGGAGGAGAGTGTTCCTCGGCGCCCGACCGTGACCCTGGAAGGGCCCGACCTGGCTGTGAGTTGGGGCGATCGAACATTCGTTTCGCATGACGGGGGAGCGTCTTGGCTGAGCGGGCCACGGTCCAATGGGTTGGAACGGTCGGTCGAACACCCGGAATTTCGGTGCGAGGACGGCCGATGGTGGGTGCGGGCAGAAGGGACGGCGAAGAACCTTCCGGTTTACCGGTTGCCGGAACTTCCGAAGGTAGGCGTTCCCTTGCCGGCGGTGGATTTGTGGTTTCGATGGGATGAACGCGAAGAACGAGGGAGCGTTTGGAGCGTCGGGGTAGGCTTCCGGTGGAATGGCGGGGAGCTTCGGGGGGAGGTGGACCGTCAACGGGTTGACCAAAAGCGGCTGGCGCTTCTACGTGAAAGAGCACGGCGAATCTTACCAGAACGAACTCCGGACGCTCACGGGCCGATGGCGGAGGTGCTCCGAGAACTTCATGAAGAAGAAGTGTCGGCGTTGGAACAGATTTGGATGGCTCCCCCTCTGGGGAGCGGGAGGTAGACATGTGGTGGATCTCGATGACATTGGCATCTGAAGTTGATTTTTCGGCGGTTGAGTATTTGGAGCGCTATTCGGGCGAACCTTCGATCGCCGAGGTTCAGCAATGGGCTTCGGAGGCGGCTTTGGCCGATCCGGATCGTCTGGAGCGGCTCTTAGCGCAGTCTCGTTGGTTTGCGGCGTTGCCGGCGGTGAAGGTCGAGGGACGCCTCGCGTCCGGTTGGCAACGGGATTGGGAATACCTGGCGAAGGACGGGGATCTCAATTCGCCCGATGACGACACCTTCGATGCGTTGACGGATGTAGGCGCGGATGCCGATCGCGGGCTCAGTCTCGGTCTGAGTTGGGATCTCGACCGATTGGTGCTCTCTTCTGAGCGAATTCGGGTTCTCGATCAGGTCTATGATGCCATCCGGCTGCGCGACCAAGTGGTGACTCGGGCGACCAAAGCGTATTTTGAACGACGGCGGCTGCAGGCGGAGATCGATTTGGGCGGCCCGTGGACACCTGAGCTGGCCCTGGAGCATCAGCTGCAATTGGAGCAATGGACCGCAGAAATCGACCAATTGACCGGTGGAAAGTTCAGTGGTTCATGGTGACATTGCCAAAATGCGGCAGGCCGAACGAAGCGCCCCGGTTATCAGTGCGCCGAGGTGGCCGATGCACCAGACGATCCTGATCCTTGATTTTGGCTCGCAGTACACCCAATTGATCGCACGTCGAGTGCGCGAATTGGAGGTTTATTGCGAGATTCGGCCGTGCACCGATCGTTGTCCTGAGGTGATTCCGGACAGCTGGGTGGGTGTGATCCTGTCCGGCGGACCCGCTTCCGTATTGGGGGCGGACGCGCCGCCGTTCGATTCCCGATGGTTGGACCTCCCTCTCCCGCTGTTGGGCGTGTGCTACGGCATGCAGCTGCTGGCGCACACGCTCGGAGGGGCGGTGGGTCGAGGCACCTCCCGCGAATATGGCCCCGCAGAAATTCGGCTGGAAAGCGCTCCGGGACCGATCTTCGCGGATTTTGCTGCGGATTCGGCGCACTCGGTTTGGATGAGCCACGGCGATCATGTGGACCGGGTTCCGCCAGGATGGCGGGTGGCTGCCCGCTCTGGCGAGGTAGTTGCGGCGATGACCGACGGTCAGACGCGGTTTGGGCTCCAATTCCATCCGGAGGTGGTGCACAGCGTGCAGGGAAAAGATCTGATTCGACGCTTTGTAAAGGACGTTTGTGGCGCCAGGGGCGATTGGACCGCGGGCCGGTTTGTGGACGAACAAGTGGGGCGTCTTCGCGCTCAAATCGGCGATGCCCAGGTGGTCTGCGGGCTTTCTGGCGGCGTGGACTCCTCGGTGGTGGCGGCCTTGCTGAGAAAGGCGATCGGCGATCGCGTTCACTGCATTTTCGTCGACAACGGCCTGTGTCGTCAGGGTGAAGTAGAGTCGGTCGAAAAGGAGTTTTCCGACTATTCGTTGACGGTCGTGCGCGCCGCAGATCGGTTCTTGGACGCACTCAACGGCGTCAGCGATCCCGAACGAAAGCGGAAGATCATCGGCGAAGTCTTTGTTCGCGTCTTTGAGGAAGAGGCTCGGAAAATCCCAAACGCTCGGTTCTTGGCCCAGGGAACGCTGTACCCGGACGTGATCGAGTCCGTTTCGGTTCGCGGGCCGTCGGCGACGATCAAGTCCCATCACAATGTGGGGGGATTGCCGGAAAGAATGGAGCTTTCGTTGGTGGAGCCTTTGCGGGAGCTGTTCAAGGATGAGGCGCGCGCTGTCGGTGAAACCCTAGGTCTATCGCCGCAAAGGGTGTGGCGTCAGCCGTTTCCGGGGCCAGGGCTCGCAGTGCGCTGCTTGGGGGATCTGTCGAAAACACGCTTGGATACACTGCGCAAAGCGGATGCGATCGTTCGCGATGAAGTTGCCGCTGCGGGATTGGAACGGTCGATCTGGCAGGCGTTTGCGGTACTTTTGCCCGTTCGCTCGGTCGGCGTGATGGGCGATGAGCGCACGTACGAGGAGACCTGCGTGGTTCGGGCGGTCAACTCGACGGACGGAATGACCGCCGATTGGGTGCATCTGCCGTATGATTTGCTCGGGCGGATTTCGTCGCGGATCATCAATGAGGTTCGCGGCATCAACCGGGTGGTGTACGACATTTCGTCGAAGCCTCCCGCCACCATCGAGTGGGAATAAGAATCGTTTCGTTCGGAGGCCATGATCGCGTTGTCGCGCGTTCCGGTCCTCGGTCGCGGGCTTCGGCCCAGCTTCCCTCCGGTCCTCACGTTGCTCCTCGCGCTCACGGCCTCCGAACGAAACGATTGGCCGGCGACGATCGCTTTGTCGCGCGTTCCGGTCGCGGGCTTCGGCCCAGCTTCCCTCCGGTCCTCACGTTGCTCCTCGCGCTCACGGCCTCCGAACGAAACGATCCGCGGGCGGGGATGGTTTTTCGCGCGTTCCGGTCGCGGCCAGCTTCCGTCAGGAACGTCCTATGCGACGGGAAGCTGCGCCATTCGCGTCATAAACTCCAGCATGTCCGCCCAACAGGCCCGCGCTTCCTTGGTCCAAGCGAAGGCGTGGAATCCATGAGGTTGGTTGGGGTAGAACTTAAGCTCAATCGGAATGTTCATCTTCCGAAGCGCTTTTTCTAGGCGCCGTGAGTCATCCAACAACAGATCGGCGGTGCCCACGGGCACAAAGAAGGTGGGGATTTTTCGTTCGAACGGCCCGCCGGCTTCGAAAATAACCAAAGGATCGGCCATTGCCCGATCTTTGGGGGCACCGCCGAGGTAGCTTTCCTCGGCTTCCACCGCGCGATCGAGCAACCACCACGGGATGGGTTTTTTCCGCACGAAACGCTCGGAATCGGACACCTGCAGCCACGGGTAGACCGCCACCGCAGCGAGAGGAACCACCCCGGTTTCAAACACCCGCTGGGCGTAGGCTTCAGGGCGACGCTGGGTGGCCGCCAATGCGACCCCCGCGACCAGGTTGCCGCCGGCGGATTCCCCGGCGATGATCAGCCTTGAAAGGTCGCCGCCAAACTTCTCGGCATGGGTCGCCACCCAGGCGTAAGCGGCGCATGCGTCTTCGATGGCTGCAGGAAAGGGGTGTTTTGGCGACAGGCGGTAGTTGATGTTGAACACCAAAAACCCCGCGCGCGCGTACCGGGTGACGAGGTAGGTGTGGGTCTCTTTGGACAGGATCCGAAACCCACCGCCGTGAAAATACAGCACGATCGGCAGTGGACCTTCGGCGTTTAACGGGCGTACCACATCGAGGTTGTGCTCCGGAAGTCCGTCGTCCAGATAGGCAAGGTCCTTTACTATTTTTAATCCAAGCCGTTCGGGTTGACGAATGCCAGGATGAAGCTGGGTGAGCCCGGGAAGCCCGCCCATCAGATCTTCGACCAGCCAACGTCCGGCGCGGCGGCGCCAACCGTCTGGCGCGCTCATCCGAAGCGTTCCTCCGGCTCTTCGCCGAGCCAGAAGCAGGCTTCCCGGATGAGGGTGTTGGTCATTTCGGTGACGATGCGATCTTCGTCGCCCAGCCGCGCCAAATTGTCGGTGAACCAACGGAGGGAAGTGGGATGCTTATGATGAGGATCTTCGTCCTCTTCGAGCTCTCCCTCCATCCAACCGGACACGGTTGGGGTGGTGGGGGGATCCGACTTGCGCAATTCCTCGATGGAAGGACATTTTTCGAACGGCATGGGGATGCCGTCCCAAAACGTGCGCAGGTCCCTGGGGAGTTGGCGCACGGCTTCGGTGAGCAACATCGACCACCGATCGGGGGTGATCGCCAACGGCAACGGGAACGCCTCAGGATCGAGCTGGTGCGCGGCTAAAAACTCGCTGACCGAGGCGGCATTGAGTGATTGGCGCTCTTGGGTGTTCTTCGCAGGGGATTTTTCGTACGCAAGGCCAAGGTAAAAGTGCGCTTCAGCGAGATCGGGCGCGCGTTTGATCGCCTCTCGGGCGGCTTCGATCGCTCCGGCGAGATCACAGGTTTCAAAGCGTGCGATCGCCAATCCTGCGGTGGCGGCAGCCAGCCGTGCGGGATCGGCGACCGAGGGGTCGCTCTTCGCGATTTCGATGAATTGACCGTACACTTCGCAGGCACCTTCGGCGTCGTTCAATTCCAACAGCGCTTCAGCCAGCAGAAACAGGGCTTCGGGATGCTCGGGCTCTTCGTCCAAAAGCTCTTCGCACTCGATGATTGCGGTGCCGAAATCGCCGGAATCCAGCGCCTTTCGAACGCTGTCCAACCGTAGGGCGACGCGGGTTTCCGCGTCGAGATGCCAGCCGCCAACGACTTCGTCGTCCATCGTCGCCTCAAACTACAGGGCGTTGAACACGAGTACCAGGAGGATACCCAAAAACACGAAAGCTCCGATGCCAATGGCCACCAGGACCATGCCCGTCTTGCTTGGGCCGAAACTCGGCAAGTCATCGTCTGCGTCGGACGCCTTGGCTGCCGCGGGAGCGGGCTTTGTGGGCGCCTTTTGTGGCGTCGGCGCCGGGGCTGCGACCACCGGGGCGTCGCTCGGGAGGCCACCGCGCAAGGCGATGGCGAACGCCGCAAACTCAGCGATGTCCCGACATAAGTCCAAATCGGTCAGCATCCACTGCTCGAAATTGGCTTCCTCCGCAGGAGAAGCCATCCGCGCGGATTCGTAAAGGGGTAAAGGCGCTCGATCGCGTACCGGCTCTTCGGGAGCGACTTCCTGGGGCAGGCGAACGTGGTCGCGAAGCCACTTTTTCACCGTGTACCGCGCTTTGAGCACGCCCACCGGCATCCCGCCAAAAGGCTCCGCCAACGGCTCAATGACGGAATCGGGCTTGCCGGCGTACACCGCTTCCATCAACTTGACTTCGGCGGGATGATGCCGCCGCGCCCGCATCAAAAGCTCTTTCGGTTTTAGACCCGAAGTGTACAGACTCGGCTCGTCGCTGTCCGCGATCCGCTTGCCTTTCTTGTTGATCTCTTCGATGACGATATCGTAAGCCCACTTGACCAATTGCCGGGCGTCGGTCTGCTGGGCAACCCCCTGACCGAATCGGGCACAGGCTGCTTCACAGGGTTCTCGGCCATCTTTTTCGCCGAGCCTGGATGTGGCGATGGCATAGAACCAATCGGCGAAACGCTGGGCCATCAGCTGGCCTGCTTCCGCATCACCACCGTGCCATTGTCGGAACAGCTCTTTTGTCGAGCGGGAGTCGTTGCTCATGGGGTCCCCGTACTCTGCGGAAGGGTATCATGGGTCGAGGGACGAATTCGTGCCGATGTCAGGACCCGCCCGAACAACCATTCATACCGAGCGTCGACAATGAACGGACCTTCGCCCTGGGCGAGGTGCAAGCGCACTTGGGCAGCGCCGTGGAGGTCGGGCTCGACTTCAGCTTCGTGAAAACCGACATAGCGCCGAACGTAGGGGTCGAGCGCTTTGTAAATGGCTTCCTTCATCGAAAAACGGAGCAGCACCGCGATCCACCGGCGTTGTTCGGGGATCTGTTCGATGAGGGCGAGCTCGTTCGGGGTCAACACCTTTCGCGCAATGCCCAGCCGCGGTGGACCGTGATCTTCCAGGTCAATCCCAAGAATTCCCTGGTGGGCGCGGGCAGCCATAGCGATCGCGAGCGTGCTCTTATGAGAGATCGAGCCAGTAATTCCGGCGGGCAGGATCGCAGCGCCGCGGTCATTGGGGAGGAGCGCGCCAGGTTTTGCTCCCAGCTGCTCGCAAGCGAGTCGGAGTGCAATTCTTCCGCCGACAAATTGCACCTGGCGGTAGCCACGGCTCTCCCGGGCAAAATCCTGCTCTTCCCGGGGAAGTCTGCCGAGGATGCCCTCGGGAACCGGGTCAGGGGAGTCGGGAATGTGCACTGCTGTCACGACACCATGCGCGGTGGCGTGATGGAAGGCGACGGTAAAAGGGATCACGATATGGAAGTCTACCGCTTCCCGTCGTCGTGTGGGAGGGGGAGATCCGCATCCTCGCGATCCCGCATGGCCACTGCTTCGGGTGGCCCACCGTAGCGGCCCAGCCCCAACTTGCGCAGGTGTATCGCCTCTGGTCGTGGAATAAGAGTCGGTGCTCGCACACGATGGGCCAGCAGAAGGATACGGGCGAGGTGTTCGAGTGTTTCCAGGCGGCAAAAGGCCTCGAGCGGGGTTCTTCCGAGCACCACTGCACCGTGCCGTTCCAACAAAATGGCGTCTCGTAGCCGGAAATGAGGCCGGCAGGCCTCGGCCAGCGCCTTGGAACCGGTGGTCGCGTAGGGAACGACCGGGACCGTTCCTAGGGTGAGGATCACTTCGGCGAGAATTGGATCTTCCAATGAAATCCCAGCCAACGTGCAGGCGATCGCGTGCGGGGGATGGGCGTGGAGCACCGCGCCTACGTCGGGACGCTCCTGATAGGCTGCCAAATGCAGGAAAATCTCGGTGGTAGGCTCTCCTTCGCCGCTGAGCTTTTTCCCATCGGAGTCGACCACAACGAAATCGGAAGGTTCGAGGAACCCTTTGTGTGTGCCTGCCCGAGAGCAGAGGTAGGTACCGTCGGGTCGGCGGGCGGAAACATTTCCGTCCATGGCCACCAGCAGATCCCGCTCGTACATGCGCCGACCGAAGTCGATCAAGTCTAGAACCGGCATTTCGCACTCCCGTGGCGGTGAATAACCCGCTGGGACGCCGACGGTAGACCTTTTATAGTCAACCTGATTGACTATGTCGCCGCGACCTAAACGGAAGCGGTGATCTTGACCGCCCCGCGCGCGGCCTTTAGGGTTCGGATTCCTGGCGTCGGAGGCCTTTGTGGGAAAGCGGCTGGTCATCACCGAGAAACCAAGCGTTGCCCGAGATATTTCTGCGGCGCTGGGCGGGTTTACCGACCACGACGAGTATTTTGAGAGCGACGACTACGTGATCACGTGGGCGGTAGGCCACTTATTGGAGTTGGCCCAGCCACAGGAGTACGACAAAAAGTGGGGAAGCTGGGCCATCACCAACCTGCCCATCCTTCCTGAAACTTTTATGGTTCGTCCCAAAGAAGGGCAAAAAAAGCGGCTGGATGCGATTGAGAAGCTGGGCACGCGTAAGGACATCGACGGCCTGATCAATGCGTGCGATGCCGGGCGCGAGGGCGAGCTGATCTACCGCCGACTGGTGGATTACGCTGGGATTAACGACCTTCCTCAGCAGCGGCTGTGGTTGCAGTCGATGACCAAAGATTCGATCCGTGCCGCGTTTAACCAGTTACGACCCGGGAAAGAGCTGGACGGGTTGGCGGACGCCGCCTTTTGCCGTTCGGTGGGCGATTGGTTGGTGGGGATGAACGCCACGCGCGCGTTGACGCAACGCCTGAAAAGCCGCGGCGAAAAGGATGCATGGTCCGCGGGACGCGTGCAGACCCCCACCCTCTATTTGTTGGTGCTGCGGGAACGGGAGATCCTGGCGCACATTCCTCGCTCTTATTGGGAGATTGCAGCAAACTTCAATCACGGCGCGCAAACCTGGGAGGCGCGGTATTGGGATCCCGAAAGCAAGCCTGCCAAGGACGATGAGGAGGACAGCGATCCGCAGGCGAAACCGTCCCGATTGTTCGATCGGGCGCGCGTCGACCGGATTTTGGAGGCTCTGGCGAAGAACAAGACCGGGGAAGCCAGCGAGAAGCGCAGGAAGTCCAAGCAAAATCCACCGTTGTTGTTCGACTTGACGGCCCTGCAGCGTGAAGCCAACCGGCGGTTCAGCTTTTCAGCGAAGCGAACGCTGGATGCAGCACAACGATTGTACGAAGCCCACAAGCTATTGACCTACCCGCGTACGGATTCGAAGTACCTGCCTGGGGACTATGGTCCGAAGATTCAAGAGGTACTAGCGGGCCTTCAGAAAGCGACCGACTGGCGGGTTCTGGCGAAAGAAATCGCCGCGGCGCCGTTGAACTTAGACAAGATACTTGACGATACCAAGGTATCGGACCACTTTGCAATCATTCCCACGGGAAATGTGCCCGAAGGAACCCTTAAAGGGGACGACGAACGCATTTTTGAACTCGTGGTCCGGCAGTTCTTGGCGGCCATGATGGGGCCGGCCACCTGGTCGAACGTGGAAAGAATCGTTGGTATCCCGCTTCCTGCCGAAGGAAAACTGCCCGCTGAAACGGCGCGGTTTCGGATCACGGCGCGGAACCTCGAAGATCCAGGTTTTCATCGGGCGTTGGGAACAGCGGTCGAAGCAAGCGCCCTGCCGGCGTTGGTGGCCGGACAAGACACCGCAAATGGAGTGGTGGTTTCTCGCCTGGAATTCCGCGACGAAGCCAAGGACACCAAACCTCCGGGTCGGTACTCGGAAGCCCAGCTGCTGCGGATGATGGAAACCGCGGGCGAAAGGGTGGAAGACGAAGACCTTTCGGAAGCGATGAAGGGGCGTGGTCTGGGAACGCCCGCAACCCGCGCGGACACCATCGAAGGATTGGTTCGCAAAATGTACGCTCGCCGCGTGGATGGTCGACTGGGGCCCACCTCGAAAGCGATGCAGATGATGGACGTGGTGGAGCGCGCCCAGGTGGGCACCCTTTGCAGTCCAAAAATGACGGGGGAATGGGAATTTGGGCTCGGTGA
>SYKL01000201.1 GCA_005797785.1 Pseudomonadota bacterium
CACGTAGAGCACACCTTCGCTCGCCTCAAGCACTACCGTCGGTTTGCAACCCGTTTCGAGAAAAACATTCAGAGTTATGCCGCTATGGTGGCGCTTGCTTGCGCAATGATGTGGGTCTAGTTTCGAAGACAGACCCTAGTATCGCTTTGTTATCGGCGTGCCCCGGAGGTGATTCCGGGAGCGAGACGGACATTTCGGACACCTCGGCTGCGAGCGCCCTGCTCGGCGTCGGCATCGCCCCTAATGACCCCATCCTCGCGATCGACGAAACGGTCCCCTTTGAAGCGCGTGCATTTTACGAGGACACCTCCGTCGAGGTGGTGACCGATGTGGTGCAATGGGTCTCCACCGACACCCGAATCGCCACCGTCGACGCCAATGGCGTCGCAACCGCCATCGCACCGGGTGTCACCGAGATCATCGCCACCCATCCCGACGGGCCCTCGGCCAAGGTCAATCTCACCGTAACAGGCCCCGAAGCAGAACTCACGGCCGTCACCCTATCGCCTGACCCCGTCTCCGTCCCTTCGGGGCAGACGGTCCAGATGACCGCAAACGCGAGTTTTTCCGACGGTACCAGTGGAAACATCGCCGCCTCGTGCAATTGGACCTCGGACGCCACGGGGGTCGCCACCGTCGATGCAGCGGGCTTACTCACCGGCGTGAGCGTAGGTTCTACCAACGTTACTGCGACTTGCGGAGCGATGTCTGACTCTGCCCCGGTCCAGGTCACCAATGGAACGGTCGGTTCCGCCGACCTCCACGTCAGCTACGCCAACATCGTTGCAATAGACAACTACCTTGACTATTCTCTGATCATCGAAAACGATGGAACATCGCCAACTCCAAGCGTGATCGTCCGCGCATTCAAAAATCTGGCTTCCGCCCCCACCAGCACCTCCACGGCGGACGCTACGTACCAACTTGCTCCCCTCGCTGCGGGCGCGTCGGTTCCGCTCCATCTGACGGTGAACAACATCTCTGCCGGCACCTACAATACGTGGGTTTTGGTTGATGCGACCAATGTTTCCAACGAATCCAATGAGTCCAACAATGTACACGGTCCGGTGTCCGTCACACTGAGCGCCGGCGAGCCGGATCTGGTCGTCGAATCCTTCACCGCCCTCTCCGACGGCGATACGACCCTGTACGAGGTGGAAATCGCCAACAATGGAGACAATGACGCGGGAAGCTTCTATATCGACATATTCGCGGACCAGCTCTCAGATCCGGACATTGGCGACTACGGCGACACCTATGAAGAAGTATCCTACTTGCAGGCCGGCGATTCGGCCGTCTTCCTTTTGGAAATGTGGGGCGGACCAGGCATCGATGGCTATTGGGATTCGATTGTGTTCGTGGACTCCGCCGATGAGGTGGTGGAGTCCAACGAAGACAACAATCTCGACTATACTACGGTCTACCTGGACTAATCGGCACCCACGACCACGTCGTCGATGAACCACCCTCGAGTCGCGTTGCTCTCGCCGTCCAGTCCATCAAACTGAAAGCGCAATGTCACCGTCTGGCCAGAAAACTCAGCCAACGATGCCGACTGGGTCACAAACAGCTCCGAAACTGCGTCCTTTTCCCACACCTTGGTCCATGATCCCCCGGAAGAGACCTCCAACCAGGCCCGGTCATAGGTGGTTCCAGCCTCCAAGTCCGCGAGTTGTTCCCACGAGACGGACATCGAGCCGATCGCCGGCAATGCTAAAGGCGGCGAGGTCAAAGTACCCATCGGGCGATCGCCCACATCGTAGTTATCTTGCTGCACATCCCCCATACGGAACATCTGCGAGCCCTGCTCGGTCACCAGACCAAACAACCCTGTAGTGGACCAGCCAGAGGCCCCCTCATCGAACGTGAAGGAGTACTCTGTCTCACGCGGTGATTCACCGACGGTAAACGACACCACGTTGCTGATCCCGGAGATCTTCCCCGACTCATCTTCCACTTTCAGCGCCGCATAGTAGGTCGTGCCGGCTTCCAGGCCCATCACAGTGACGGTTTCCGCCGTGCCAGGAATGGAAGGATCCGCGGCCGCCACCGCCGTCGCCTGCGTGAAATTCTCGTTCGTGATTGGCATGTTCGATACTCGAACATCGTAACCCGCAGCCATCCCATTCCGGCCGTCGTCGCCGGTCGCCGAAAACGCAAGAACCACCGCATCCGCTCGCGTCTCGTCCACGACCAAGTCAGTGACCGCCGCCGGGGCCTGTTTGTCCGACGATAACCCACCACCAAACGCCATGTTCTTATACAGACGGCGGAAATCGCTGAGCTTCATCTCGAAGATACCGTCATCCGCACCGTTTCCAGCAGGCTCCGAAGATCCCCATGGGTTGCGCAGTTTGAGGTATTTCTCTCCGTCGCGTTCTACCGCGTCCATCACCGTGTAGGCGTGCCAAGCGTAAACGCCGGACCCATCGTAGTTCACGCCATCGTCTTTGCCGAAGGTGCCCGCCGTCACTGGCTTGTGCGCGAGGATCGACGCCTTCACATTCTTGAACAGCGCATCGTCGGTCATCGAGCTCACCGGCCGATGAGTCGCCGTGCTGCCGGTCAGCGCCTGCATCACATCGCCCGCCCAACCGCCATTTCCAATCTTTTCATAGCCACCACGCCACTGGGCGTAGGCCTTTTCAATCAGCGTTGGAGCCCATTCCTCGGCGCCAAACTTCGAATCCGCCGACCGCATGTAAAGCGACTTCCCGTCCCGACGGACGATTTGCGCGTCGACTTCCACATCGAACGGTTTGTTTCGCGCATCGTAGAACCGAACCACATACCGGGTGACCAAGCCATCCGAATCCTTCACTTCGCGGATCATGCCATCCCGCAGCGAGTGGTCCGCATCCGAATACAAAACCGCTGTGAGCGCCGCAGCAAAGTAGCAATCGCCGATCGAGCCCTGGTTGACATCATCAAACACGAGGTCGTTTTCCGCATGGAGGTCGATCATGTCGCCGTCCGCGGTACCATAAGAATAGGTTCCCTTGTGCTTATCGAGCTCGACCGGATCCGCCAGATCTTGCATGGCGGTCAGATCGGTCTTGGCGGCCTCCGCTTCCCCAGGGTAGTCGTATTGCTCGGGCGCAAGCACAATTCCAGGAATAAACTCATCTTCTGGAACAACGACATCCTCCGCCACCACTTCGCCGGTACGCACTTCGGTCAGACTCGGCGGATAGACCACCGCCGCCTGCTCCGGTTTGCAGGCCGGAAGAACCACAACAAACGCAAGACCGAACAACATCGACCGAGAACGCATATGCTGCCTCACAACAGAGATCGGGTGCAAAACAACTAAAATGCTGCCACATCAAAAGACGGCACGTTGCTCAACGGCGAAACGTTGCCGGCTTCGTCTTCGGTCTTGATCGCAGCGTACCAAGTGCCCGCTTCCAAGCCGGTGACATCCACAAACTCGACCTCGCCGGGGGCCAGAGGGCCACCGATGGGTGCGGCCGTCGCGGAATAAAAGTTGTCATTGGTGATAACTTCGCGTGAAATACGCAAATCGTAGCCAAACGCCATGCCCCGAGCCCCATCGTCGCCGGGTGCGGTGAAGCCCAGAGTGACGCCGGTCCGAATCGGGTCCATCATGTCCAGATCGGTGACCTTGCCCGGCGCAACGACGTCCACACTGCCTCGCCCACCGTAGTTGATCCCCTGATACAACCTACGAAAATCGCTAGTCTTCAGTTTAAAGATACCATCGTCCGGGCCATTTCCGGCAGGCTCATCCACACCCCAGGGATTGCGAAGAGTAACCATGGTTTGCCGATCTTCACCAATCCCCGCGCCATGCACCGAATAGCAGTGCCACGCATGCACCCCGCTCCCGGAGTAATCCACGCCCGAGTCTTCCCCGAACGTGCAAGCCGTTACCGGCCGTGAGTCCGCCATCGAAGCGGTGATCGAGGAAACAATCTCGTCGTCGGTCATGTTCTTGGCTTCACGGTAGGTGGCGGTCGCACCCGTCAGGGCCTGCATGACATCGCCCGCGTAACCGCCATTTCCAATCTTGGTATAGTCGCCTCGCCACTGCGCGTAGGCCTTCTCCACGAGGCTGATCGCCCATTCCTCCTGGCCGGTCACCGAGTCCGCAGAGCGCGCATACGTAGGCCGACCACTGCCCGATCGAATGATCTGCGCATCGACCTCAACGTCTTGAGGCACACCCTTGTAATCGTAGAATCGGACGGCAAACCGTGCCACTCGACCATCGGAACCTTCGACCTCGCGGATCAAGCCGTCGCGAACCGTATGGTCGTTGTCCGCGTAGAGAACTGCCGACAATGCCGCAACAAAGTAACAATCTCCGATCGCGCCCTGATTGACGTCATCATAAGAAATGTCTTTCTCTTTGTTCTGGTCTATTAGGGTCTGTCTTCGAAACGCCGGGACACAATTAGTGATCAAGTGAGGATCGAGTGCTCCGATCTTACCTCAATGGAGGTGAGCGTTGCCGTTGCGCCTAATGTTGAGCGACAGCCAGTGGTCGCGAATCGCTAAGTTTC
>SYKL01000202.1 GCA_005797785.1 Pseudomonadota bacterium
ACCCTGTTGTCCAACCAAGGGGGATGCAACAAACCAGAACAGGCTTGGGTGCTTCTACTTCCGTTGGGGCTGTTGGCGCGCCGTCGTAAAACACCCTGAGCAGCGCTCGAAAGCGGGTTATTCAGCGCCCTGGCATGCCTCCAGAGCGCGCTGAAGCACCCGCTTTGCCGCTTCATTAGGCTCTTTTTCTGCTGCCGTCTGTAGGCCAGGAACAAACTGCGGCCAGCGGAGCACGCCGGTGGCCATGGCCGCAGCAATGCGAATCTCTGCTTTTCGACTGCGCAATGCGCGCGCGATAATTTCGAAGGTATTGTCCGAGTATTCCTCGGCGCCCAGCGCCAACCGGGTCACCGCTCCGGGGTCGATGGCGGGGAGAGAAGCCTTCTTTTCGAGCTCATCTAAAGGCCAGATTGGAAGCTGAGGCTCAAGGATCGAGAGCACATGGTCCGCTTCGGCTTGGCGGCCGACCACGGAAAACCACCGCGCGGGCATGGCGTCGTCTTCCACCAATTGAATTTCAAGGCTGTCATCGGGCCGGTGCCACGAGGTTACCGTGAACGTATTGCTGATGGCGGTCAGAACGGGCGCTTCAAAGTGAAAATCCGCAGCAAGCAACGACGCCACACTTCGGTAAAAAACCTGGGAGACGTTGGTGTCGCTAATTTTCCCCTTCAAAACCCGCGTTCGCGTAATCACCGGGCCTCCGTGATGAACGGCACCGTGCCGTCACCTGCATTACACCACGGTGCGCGTCACCGGAGGGATCAGGCCGTCAACGTGCGCATCGGAACCCGGTAAAATTGTTGCTGTCGGTGGTTTTCACCGAAGGCGAATTGGTGCCATCTTTTCGGCGGTAGGCTGGAGCTCCGTCCTTGGAACGCCATTCTTGGAAGGGTTGGTCTGCGGATTCGGTCCAGGTGAGGGGTGGCGCGTCCAGCGGCGGAAGTCCGCCACGGGACTTGCAATATGCTTGGGCTGCGGTCCAGGTAACAAATACCATAGGGGCGGAGCCTTTTTTGGGCTTTCCATCTTCCCAGTCGGAGAGGTAGTCGTGGCTGGCTTTGCCGCGCGCGATCGCTGAATCTCGCGTCCAATCGGGATGATCCTCGAGCCAGCGAGCAAAATCATTGCGGGTGACGACCCGGACACCTTTGCCAACGGGAGATGTTTCAGGTTCTATAGGGGCTTTCGGCTTGATTTCCACCGGTCGGGAGGGCTCGGTGGGAGGGGCTTTGACGCTGTGGGGCTCTTTGGATTTCACTGCGGCGACCAACGCGGGGACTTCGTACGTAAAAACCTCACTTCCGAGAGGTACTATCACGTCCCCCTTCCAAGACACGCAGCCCGTTGGGCATTTTCCGGCGTTCGCGCATGCCACCGCTTCCGGTCCACATTTCCCTGCGGTCACTTCGGCGGAATATGAGGAAGGAAGGATATTATCGAAGGCGATCTTCGAGCCTGTGGGGGTCCCCGGTTGCTCACCGAGCTTGGCGGTCACCGGAAGTCCGCCGGCCATAGCGGTGGCGTCCAGACTGACCTTGCGTGAAGCAGGAGGAGAAAGCTCAATATTAAACTGCTGCAAGTCGGTCCCTGCGGTGACCTTGAATACCGTATCACCGGTGATACACCATGTGGGGCATTTTGCCCCAGGGCAGGCTTCCACAGGACAGGAGGCGCCGATCACCCAAGAGAGTTGTACATCTCCCGGTGGAATGGCGTCGAATTTGTATCGGAAACCGTCGGTGGCGTTGGCGCTCTGGTCACCCAGCCGAAGGGAAACGGGCGTTTCTCGGGCAAGGCCAGCGATCATCACCTCGACATTGCGGTGCTGAGGCGCCTTGGGTTGCACCGCCCATAGTCCAAAAATCCCGAAGGCGATCACGAGGAGAAAAGCACCCAATCCCCCCATGGCGCCGACGCCGATCAACACGGCGCTTTTGGCGCTGGTGCTCCGCTTTGCCGGGGTTGAGGGCTCCGGAAGCGACGGGCGCGCACTCTTGGCCATGGACGAGGGTGCAGGGCGACTTTTGCGTGGAGAACCTGGAAAATCCGCCGGCATCACCGGGGGTGGGGTGGGGGCGCGGTCCAACTGCCGAAGGCGGTGGCTCGCTTCCCGGGCATTGGTCAACCGCTTGCCTAAATCCGGCTCGGTCAAATCGCGACAAAGCTTGCGAACATCCTCGAGATAGCTGGGGCCCGGATCCAGAGCGGGATGGCTCTGTTTGACGGTCATGATTTGAACCGCCTGATGCCGCGGGTCCAGGTGCGGCGAGCCCGGGAAGGCGACCCGACCGGTCAACATTTCCCACAAAACGACGCCTGCAGCGTACACATCCCAGGCTTCGGGATCGAGCTCGTCGGGGCGGATCCACTCCGGGGGAGCATAGCCGACCGTACCGAAAGTAGAGTTTTGTCGGGTGATGCGCGAGACGTCGGCTTCTGCCGCCAACCCGAAGTCCACCACTTTCAGCGTGCCTTGCAGGTCGATGAGCAGGTTGGCTGGCTTGATATCGCGGTGTCGAATGCCTTTATCGTGAAGATACGAGATGGCATCCAACAGTTGGCTCATCCAGTCGACCGCCTCAGGCAGCGAGCATGGGCCCTTGCAAAGCCGGCTCTCGAGGCTTTCGCCTTCGATGAACTCCATCTCCAGGTAGGGAGTTTCGACATCTAGGCGAACATTGCGAACTTTCACTACATTGGGGTGATCGATCGCAAACAGGATTTCCGCCTCGCGCACAAACCGTTTGGCGGCCTCGGGAACCTGCCGAATGAGCGTGGCGTCGAGCGTTTTGATGGCGGCAAGAATACGCGACGCATGCCGGTTCCGGCAGCGGTAAACGGAACCCATTCCGCCGCTTCCGATGGGCTTTTCGACGATCCATGCGTCGATGCTGTCGCCGGGTTTGAGCACACCACCTCCACCGAGATTGTAGCATGTGGTAGTGTCGCCCCATGAAACACCTTTGGTTGGCGTTGCTGGTTGTCCCTGTGGTGTCGTTTGCACAGGAGCCTGAAGCGTACTCTTTGGATCCTGTGTTCGTTTCGCGTTTCGAGACCGTGGGTGGCATTCCCAAGTCCGAGGGGCAGCGCTTGCGTGGGGTGCTGGAGCAGACGCTGGTGCGGCGGTTTATTGTCGTCGATCGCGCGGACATTCCCGACTACGAAGAGTACTCGGCGGAAGTGTACTTGGACTCTTGCCCCCCTGGCCAAAATCTTGGTTGCGCGCATGTGATCGGCGAACGTGCGGGAGCCGAATGGGTGGTCACCGGGCAGGTAAGCCCCGGTGAGGCTGGGCCGAAGGTAACGGTCACCTATCTCGCGGTGAAAGATGCCAGGGTGGTATTCACTTTTTCGGCGGAAGTGGACCCCGAAAACGAACAGGTGTTTGCGAACGGCGTGGGCGACGTGCTCGACAAGATTGTGGGCGGGGCCGCGGCCGAGGAGGATCTTCGCGGAAAAATCGTGGCGCCGGAAGATCTCGCTCGGATGGAGCGGTCACGTCAGGAAGAGATCGCTGCTTCTCTCGCCGAGTTGGACGGGGAATTGGCGGTCATGGACCGCTCCTTTAGCGGAAGGGATATCGAACCTCCCAAACTCACCCGCGACGACCTGGAGAAGCTGCGCGACCGCGAAGACGTGTCCCCATGGGAACGTTTCGGGATGAAAGAGCGAGAATACCTCCACTTTCGGAATTCGGGCAAGAGCATACAGGAGTGGCGCCGCAAAAAGAACGGTCGGTTTGGCCAAGTACTCATGTCTCTGGGTTTCGGAGGAGGAAAACTTCCTTTTGGGCACGAGTACGACGCGCGTTGGGCGCTCGACTCCACGACCCTGGAGGTGATCGAACGCGATGTGTATCAGGAGGTAAACACCGTTGGTGGCCTGTTTGGGGAAGTTGAAGTGGGCTACGGGGTCACCCCGTACCTTCAAGTGACCGGCGGGTTCAACTGGCGGAGCGGGCCGTACTCCTATTTGTTCCACTCGGAAACGGAGGATGAATCGCTCGTTGTGGTCAATGACCCCTCGGTGGTCAATGTCAGCACGTGGCAGGTGGGGGGGCGTTTGCTGTTTGCGCCATTTCCGGTCTGGCCCGCCCGTCCGGTGGTGATTGCGGGCGTAGGTTATTGGAAGGGCGCGTCGGTCACCGATGTGTTGGGCGAAGGCAATCTTCCCGCGAGCATTGCTACGTTGGAGCCTTTCCCCGCTCCCTCCTTTGTGATCGTTGAGGCAGGGTTGGGGGCTGAAGCGGACGTCGCGAAATTCCTCTCGTTGTACGTCCATGGGGTGTGGGAACAGCCCCTCGGCGAACGGCTCTGGACCGTGCACACGGGTGCGGAAACGCTGTCCAAGCGTGGCACGCCAGATCACTCGGATGCAGGAGGACTTCAGGTGTCGGCGGGGGTGAGGGTGCGCATCGCCACGGGCCCACGTTGGCCGGGAGCGCGCGCGGCTGCCGCGACGGAGGAAGATCTCCCCGACGACCTGGAGTAGAATCGCACGGACCGGAACGACCGCACGTGTGGTGCTCGCCGGTCCGGAGGGCGCGTGGATCGGGTGATCAAGAGCTGGCACAGCCCGCACGTTCGGCAGACCATGTCCGTGGCTCGGTTCGGGCATTTTGGGAAGCCGGTGTTGTTTTTTCCAACGGGCGGTGGCGATTTCTTGGATTGCGAGCGCTTTTTAATGGTGAAGGCGCTTTCTCCGTTGATCGAGGCCGGTCGGATCAAGCTCTACGCGGTCGATAGTGTTTGTCGCCGATCGTGGGCAGACTCGTCGGCGACTCCGCGACACAAGGCGTTCTTGCAGGCCCAATACGACAAATACATGGTGGAGGAATTGCTCCCATGGATCCGCGAGGATTGCGGGGGGACCACCCAGCGATTTGCGGCCTGCGGGGCTTCATTGGGCGGGTACAACGCTTTGAATTCCGCAGCGAAGCACCCCGAATGGTTCGACCGCATGGTGGGCATGAGCGGCACCTATGTGTTGGACCGCCGGATGAACGGTTACTGGGATGAAAACTACTATTTCAACATGCCGGTGCAATTTCTCCCGCGGTTGGAAGAGGGGCCGCAGCTGAGAGGGTTGCGTGACAGCCTGTTCATTTTGGCGATTGGAAGCGGTCCTCACGATGGACCGCACTACATTGAGCAGGTTGCGCCCGTTCTCCGCCAAAAGGGAATTCCGCACCGCGTCGAAGTGTGGGGACGCGATGCGGACCATGACTGGCCGACCTGGCGCACGATGTTGCCGTTGTTCCTCGACAAAATCATCTAGCGCGTGAGATAGTCAATTAGTTTACTATCTGTGGCTACCAGTTCTTGAGGCCACCCCACCAGGAGTTGGCCCAGGTGGCGTCTTCGCGGCCTTTCGGTGGAGTGTTGACCCACTCGGTGGGGCGGTTGGTGACCCCCGAAGTGACCAGGCTCCCGACGTAGTCACCTTGTGAATAGACCCGATCGATCTGCGCTTTCAAGCGGACGATGTCTGCCTCGGTGACCACTCCGTTGCTGGTCGCTTGGTAGAATTGCACGGTGACGCGCACCGGAAATTGCGGATCGCGCTCGATGGAGAGTCCGTTGATTTCGTTGTACGGACCCTCCGTTTCGCCGTGGCCTACCACCGCTTCTTCGACGTCGCTCCGCCGCGGGCTCGCCGACTTTTCTGCGGGCGCGGACTCCGCCATCGGTTCGGCCATGTCGTACCCCGAGTAGTCATCGTAATAACGGGCGACTTGAGGCACTTTGAGCGGAACCTGGATGATCAAAACCACATTCAGGCCTGGGTCATCGGCGGATGCGCCTGGGTTGGTCTTGTCGCCACCTTGTGCTTTGAAGTCGGACTTTCGCATGGCAGTAAACGGCGCGCGTTGCCCGTCTTCGTTGAAGTACAGCACGTCGGACATGTAGCCGCTGTTGTTTTCCACGACTTGAATGCTGGTTCCTTCGCGGGTGGCCACAATGGTGGCGACCGCGGGTGCGCCGGGGCTGCTCTGGTAGTTGTAGATCACGGGGGTGAACGTCGCTTCGCCGCTTTTGGGGATCGGCAAAAAGCACGCTTGCGCCGATACCAACACATGGTCGTCGCGCGAGGCCCAAAGCGAACGGTTGCTGGCGTTCCAGCTGCTGGCGCTGTGGAGGTAGGCGTCGGTGTCCTGAAGGATGTCTTTGAGGCTCGTGTTGCGCAGGCCGCGCCCGTCCTCATTGCCGGTGCGAACGAAAAACTCGCTGGTGCGAATGTCGGCGGTTTTATCGTTGAAATTGTCGTAGCGGATCACGGGCATGGGGTGGAGCGCGCCGCTGGCATCGCGAACGCCGATGGTCAAGTCGCTGATGTTTGGCCCCCAAACGGAACCTTTGTAGCGCCCGGTGTCCTCCCAGGTGACGTTCATCAAGGACAAGCCTTGCCGCTGAACCATGGCTTGGGGGTCGCCTTCCCACACCATGGATTCCACCCTTTGGATGGTGTCATTGAAATCGCGATCGTACCAACCGGCGTGACCCAAGGTCATCAAAGACAGCAGCGCAAGCATCGAACCTCCTCTTCGGGTCAACCACCCGCTTGCACCTCCCGACATCGGCTTGCGAAAGCGGTTCCGATTTCGATCCGATTTCGTCATCGCGCGCGTCGACAGCGTGTTAAATGTCGGTCTTCATTGGGCGGTCGAGAGTATGGTCGGGCGCAAGCGCAGGTTCAAAGTCGGTTCCTGCCTTGGTCGTGGCGGGTTCAGTGAAGTGTATCGCGCCACCTACTTGGTCGGTGACATCGAACAACACGATGTGGCGATCAAAGTTCTCCGCGACGACATCGATCCCTCGGGGCAGGGCTCGCAACGCCTGCGGGATGAAGCACGTTGGATGATGTATTTGGAGCATCCTGCGATTTTAAGGGTGTACGATTTGGTGGAGCTGGACGGCTGCCTCACCCTGGTGACCGAGTATGTCGAGGGCGAGGATTTGAGTGTGAGCTTCAAAAGCGCACAACCCCCTGGCCTGCGGACTCTGCTGGAGATCTTGGCGCAGATCGCTGCAGCGTTGGATGTGGGCTTCAATACGATGGGATCGGACGGCATGCCGATTCGATTGGTGCACCGCGACATCAAGCCCTCCAACATTCGTACCTCGAGAAAAGGTGACGTTAAACTTCTTGATTTCGGTCTGGCGCGCGCGGACACCATGGAGCGGGAGGCGGACACCAACACGAACCTGATGGTGGGAAGCCCGTCTTACATGGCTCCCGAGCGCTTTTTGGTCGACACCGACGTGAGTGGCCACATTCGGGCGGCGGGGGATGTTTTTTCGCTTGGGTGCGTTCTTTACGAAGGACTGGCCAAATCGCGGTTTTATCAGTCGATTCCGGTGCCGGCGCTTGCTTTGATGGCGATGGACCGAGCGAATTTCGTTCGGCACCGCGATCAGAAGCTGCATCGGGTGCTGGGGCGGGCCGCCGACGGGGTGGTGGCGTTGCTGATCTCCATGTTGGAACACAGCCCCGACCGCCGGCCGACGGCTGCAGAAGTGGCCGAAAGATGCGAGACTTTGGCCGCTATGGTGGAGGGGCCGTCACTGGCAGAGTGGGTGGCGTCACGCAATTGGCCGGTTGCGGCGATCGTTCAAGGCCCCCTCCACGGGAAGACGTTGCTCGAAACCGCCCAGTCGGGGAAGTTTACCGTCACGGATACGCCGCCACCGGCCCTGTCGATGCCGAGCCCAAGCCTGAGCACGCCTTCGGGTGCGCGCCCACGTCCGGCGCGGCATCCTGTGATGTCGGATGCGACCGAGGCGTTTTATGCGCTTCCGACGGACGCACCCGAGCCCGCGCTCGAACACCGCGACCCAGCCCCGGCCGAACCTCAGGTTCGGCGCCCAGCAAGGCCAGAGCGCTCGTTGATCGAGTCGCGATCGGCGATTCGGGCCGCTGAACAGAAGGTCGCGACGAATGAGCCGCGGGTGGTTGGAAAGAAGTCCCCCGTGCCGCCGAAGGTGATCTTGGGCGTTACCGTGGGGTTTGTAGCGATTGCCATCGCGGCCCTGTTTCTGCCAGTGATGAAATCCGCGTTTGAGCGACCAGAACCGGTGAAGGTTGACCCGACGCCGGAGCCGGTGCTCCCGGTGGTGATCGATCCGCGGGTCGAGGATACCGCCGTTCCAACGCCGTCCACTCCGCCGGTTCGGACGGAGGACACCGCCGAGCCCATCGTCCCACCGAAGGAAGTGGTGCCGCCGCCGGCGCCTCCCACTCCGGGATTAGTTCAAGTGGAGTTTCAACCTTCAGGTCAGGTGAGCGTGACGCTCTTGGGCGCCGGAAAGCGGCACCCGGTGCCGGGGGAGGTCGCCCCCGGCGAATACGACGTCATGGCGTCGTTTAAGGGTGGCGACGTGCAATCTGTGGGGCGCATGAAGGTGAGCGAGGATCACCCTGCGATTTTGTTGTGTAGCGAGCAGATGAAGAGCTGCACCTGGCGTTAGAACTGGGCCGAAGACCATGATCGCTTTGTCGCTGGTGAAACTGCGCCGAAGGCCATGATCGCGTTGTCGCGCGTTGCGGGCCTCGGTCGCGGTCGATAGGCCAGCTGCCCTCCGGTCCTCACGTTGCTCCTGGCGCTAACGGCCTTTGGCGCAGTTCTACCGATCCTGATGATTCGCAAGAATAGTCAAGTTTATTGACTATTCTTCGACCGCGTTCCAAGTCACGAACACGACGAAACCGGCGATACTTCCGGCCAATCGGCTCTGGAATTCATAGCCGTCCGCCTCGGCGATGTAGGTCTTGATTTCGGCGCCGGGGATCATGTAAAGCGAGCCA
>SYKL01000203.1 GCA_005797785.1 Pseudomonadota bacterium
GCCCGCAGCCGATCCCTGCGCGACCAACTCCCGCGCTTTCGCAAGTTCTGCGCTGGAAACCAGCATCGGAACTTCAATCTTTTGTCCAGGTTGAACGTCAAATTTGTCACGGCCGCCCACCACCCCGTCGACCACGCCGTGAATCCAATGATCGCCGGGTGCCAACGTCACCGTGGACGAAAGGTCAACTACTTTACCATCGATGACGACCGAAACCCCCGAAGGAACTCCAGAAGCGTCGACCGAACCTGCCGTTAGTGCGCCGGCTTCGGACTGAAACCGCTGCAGATCGGCCCAGGTGGCCGCTTCCGCGTCCGCCTGATCGACATGGCGATCGGCATCGATGGCCATCGCCGACATCCAAGGCCGATTGTAGACTGCGCCAGAGCTCTCGACCACCCAACGGTAAGGCTCAGCTTGCACGCCGTTCTTGAAGTCTTCCTCTTCAAAGCCTCGGAACACCGCCGCGCCCTGCCAAGCCAGCGACTGCACCAGTTGATCCTGGTCGCGTTCGTCCCGAATCACCGTAATGGCGGAGAATGCGGTTTCAAGGTCGGAAGCGATGCCCCGCTCGACATCAAAATCCTCCCAACGCGCGCGCGCATCCGCCAGCGCCTTGCGAAGATCAAGATACGCCTTGGCATCGGCGTCGGTGACCGGCTGGGCCGGAAACGCCAATTGCGCGTGGGCGACGTGTTTGGTCGCACCCGTGCGCTTGAGGGCTTTCTCCTGCGCTTTTTCGCTCGGGACCTGGGGCTCCAGCCAGATCACCACGCCTTCTGCGGCAAAAGCCTGCACCGGGGCCAACCAGAGACCGGCTGCGGCGATCATCCAACCACGCATAGGAGCTCCTCTCGCGCGGCCTAGTTACCGCAGCGAAGCCCCATTGTCCAGTCGTGGCGAAGGGGGCCGGTAATAAAGTGGTTCGCGCCTTTCTGGGCGAACCCCCAGGAGACCGCACCAAAAAGAAAGCCCGGTGTAACCTCACCGAGCTTTCTCAAGTTCAAACTGTCATTTTCGTTAGCGTTCGCTAGAAGGTAATTCCGATCGAGGCGACCAACCCGAAGGTCGGGGCCGGCCCCGACATCAACGAATCCCCATAAGGCAGCACCACACCGCCGAATCCATCCACGTCGATCAGCGATCGGATGCGACCGTCCCCGCCGAGCGGACCTTGAAGCGTCATACCTAAGTGGCCGGTGATGTCGAAGGCGTGCGGCAGATTATACCCACCAAAGCGGACGTATCCGCGAGGGCCAATGCCTACCGCGGCGTCTTTCATCAACACCACGCCGATGCCGCCGTACCCCAAGGTATTGAATTTCCGGCTCTTGATCGCCAGATTTCCGTCCTCGTCGATCGCAGCCCCGTCGCCGTCCACCTGGTACAGCTCCTGCCAGGTGCTGTTTCCCGTGATGTTGAGTGAGCCTTCAATGCCCCAAACCAGCATCAGCCGCGACAAGTGCGCGCGCATCTGAAGGTTGAAGGGGACGCCTGCTGGCGCCAACGTCGGAGTGGCACTTGGCGGCGTCACTTCCGTTGGAAGAGTGCCTTCCGGCGCCTCCACCGCGCCCTGATCGACCGCAACCGAAGCCCCACTGAAAACGATGCCCGTACCGCCGATCACCGCAAACCGAACCGGGAATCCACCGGTATTGTCCAACACTTTCTGCAGTGTGGCCGACGGACGATCCCAGCGCCAGATCAGGATCCGGTTGGGATTTCCCGCTTCCGGCAATGCGACGTACACCTCGGCATCCGGGTGAAGCTTGGCGTAGATCGAGAGCGAATTCATGATTTCGCCGTCGAGCTCGGGGGTACATTCGTTGGGGTGTTCCATCAGCTGATCGATAAAGTCGATGCCCATCTTCTTTCGGGCCACGTCGCGAACGAAGTAAATCTTGCCTTCGAGCTCGGTGATGTCCACAGCGTCCGAAAGGCTGAAGCTGCCGTCCGCGCGCTTCAAAAACACGTCGACCTTACCAGGGGCAACCTGCTTCAAACCGTCTTTGTCTTCGATCAAGATCGGCAAGCCGTTGATGAATACCTCGTAGTCGCCGGCGAATGTCTTGGCATCCCAAACACCGCCTTCTTCAAAGCCGAGGGTCATCGGCTTGATTCGGCCTGCGTCCAACAATTGCTTGTAGTAGTCGATCGAGGCGTACAAGTCCTGGTCCGTCAATTTGGACATCAAACCGGGCTCTTCGTACGCCATCGCCCCGGCGAGGTACCAATAGTAGTTGACGGTCATGCCGCCGACCTGTTGGTAGAACGGTGGCGCCTGATTGTTTTGGTTTTCTGCGGCCAATCCGGTGTAGACGTAGAGCTGGAATAGCGGCTCCCGGAGCTCCGGCCGATCGACGAACCATACCTCGTCGGTCAGATCGCGAAGTTCATTCGCCTTCAAACCCCATTCCGACTCCGACATCCCATCCCAAGGGATCGGCGCCACTTCATCCACGGCGGCTTTCAGGAGTTCCAACGAACTCAACGGAACGATCGCCCGCTGATCACCCGCGCGAACCGCAGGATCCGGCTCCTTACGACCGATCTGGTACAGGTCGATCTCCGGATAGAACTTTGCATCCGGTCGCGCAATGCGGGTTTTGACCATACGAATCAGGGTGGCGTTGGTGTAGTCAACGTCTTTACCTTGCCACTTGAGCACGACCACCCGGGCCGACTTCTTGGACTGAGTCGCCTCCAACGCGGCCAACCGCTCTGCTCGCTTCTTTTCCGCGTCCGTCAACGCTTTTTCGGGCTCTGGAATCGCCGGTTTCTTCATCGCCGGTTGATGGATCTCGCTCTTGTCGATCGGTTTGTCGGCCGCTTGCGCGGAGCCGAACATCAGGCCAACCGCCAGCCCTATCCAATGAAGCATAACACCCCCAGATCCTGCGAAGGAGCGCGCAACCGCGGCGCACTCCCGGTCCGGGGGGAGTCTACCTCACTTGCAGCTCGCCGTGGTCCCGACGAAAGTGCAGTTCAGAGATTGTCCGCCTCTCACAGGGCGAAATTGAGCAGGAGGGCCACCCTTAAACAACAGGGTGCAATCCTCGGAGGTGGGAATGTCGGGAATCGATGCCACGCCACCACTAAAGCTGCCTTTCTTCGACATCTCGCCGCATTTGACCACCGCGCCGGTCGCAGGGAAATCCGACGGGATCTTGACCGTAATCGTCGCTTTGGCCGCCGGAGGGGGCTTCTTCGGCTCTGGAGGTGGTTTCACCTCAGCGGGAGTTCCGCCGTCTACTTTCGGCTGCTTGGGAGTCTTCGGCTTTTTGATCGGAGTAACGGTTTCGACCGGCAGGACCTCATCTCCGCCGGTATCCGGATCGTCCGAAACCACGGGATCCGCGCCCCTTGGCGGAGGATCGTTGTCCGCGACGACCTCGTCCTTGTCCATCTGCGTCCACAGCAGCAGGCCGCCGAGCGCCGAAACGCCCGAGCAAATCACGATCGCGAACAGTGCGAGCACAATCGCGTACACCCGACCGCTGGACGAGCGCTCCTCCGCATCGGGGATCGCTGCCGGACCTCCCTGCCCGTAATGAGAGGGAGGAGCATTGGGATAGCCACCGGGACCCGAGGCGATCGGACCCGAAGCGATCGGACCCGAGGCGATGGGGCCGGAAATCATCCCTCCGCCCACAGGACCGGGAAGAGGCGCGAGATTTGCCGAAGATTGGCCTGGCAGCGCCCGACCTGCGCTCGTCCCCAGCTGTGCCGCGGGGGGGGGTGGCGCCGGAAAATCGCCCGACTTCTTCTTGCCAGCGGGGATCGCAAAAAACTGGGTGGCGGAATGCGCAGGTTTTTGGAGATCGTCTTCGTCATCCTCGAATTCTTCGCGAAGTTCCTCCATCTTGAGCATTCCGGTGGCATCCGGTCTGAGCACGCCATCTTTCTTCTTTTTGGCTTGCATCGGTGCATCGGACAGGCCGTCATTGGATCCACTACGCCCCATCGGCTTTGCCGAGGAGGGAGCGGCCATCGCACGACCGGCGGGAGGAGCGGCCGGGGGCGCCGCGCTGGGCATTCCTGGAGGGCCAGCGGGCCGTGGAGGGCCAGCGGCAGGGCGCGGAGGGCCAGGAGGACCCCCCGGTCGAGGCGGCCCTCCAGGACCCGGAGGTCCACCAGGACGAGGCGGTTGTGAACTGGACATGGGCTCGGCTCGCGTGGGTTCTGTCGGCGCAGAGCGCGCCGCGGATTTGGATTTTCCGATCGCCCCTGGCTCACCCAGGGACGGCAACGGTTCCAACCGTTGCACCGTCTCAAAGAAATACTGACAGAATTCGCGCAAGTATGCGCCGCGTTCTTTCAACAGTTGGCGGCGCAAGTCGAGCATCAGCTCGTGACCGTTTTCATAGCGGGCTCGCGGATTGGCCTGCAAACACCGAGTGACGACTGGACCCGGCCCTGGAAGCCTACTTTCGATATCACGAAGCTCTTTGGCGAGATCGGCCTTCTCGATCCGCTTCATCACCGCGTCGGCCTGGGCCTGGGTCGCATTGTCCGCCAAATCGTAGGCGGGTCGCTCCATCAACAGCTCGTAAAGCACCAATCCGAGCGCAAACAGATCGGTTCGATGGTCAACCAGTTGACCAATCGCCTGCTCCGGCGCCAGGTAGAGCGGAGTTCCTTTGACCCTTTTTCCGTCCTTCCGGTGCGCAAGGCTCAC
>SYKL01000204.1 GCA_005797785.1 Pseudomonadota bacterium
ACTTTCAGCACCTGCTCAATTTGTGCGGAGCTATCCGCCATCTGGGCCACGGTAGCCTGCGTCTCCCGGGCGGTGTGGACCGCCCCCGCCGCCACACGCGCCGCTTCTTGCGCGTTTTTGGCGATGTCGCTGACGGTGGCCCCCATCTCCTCCATCCCCGAAGCGACGCTCTGCATCGTGGCGGAAACCTCCTCAGCGGCCGCCGAAACCGTCGTCGCTTGGCTGGAAGTCTCCTCTGCGGCGGAACTCATCCCCAGCGACAGGCTGTTGAGCGATCCCGAGGCGGCATTCAATTGTTGAACTTGGCCTCCTACGCTCGAAAGTGCTTTATTAATCGCTTCCAGGGTCGTGTTCAATTCGCCGCCCATTTCGCCGATTTCGTCGGGCGTCATATTCCGCATCCGCACCGTGAGGTCGCCCTTCGCCGCGCTGCGCAACACCTCGCCCACCGACGCCAACTGCCGCGAGATCTTCGCCGAGAGCGTCCACCCGATCCCAATCCCCGCGCAAACGACGAATACCAAGACGAACGCGAACACCATCACAACGGTGCTGGCGCGGTCCTGATTGCCCTCGGAAACCTCCCTCGCGAGGTCGATGTTCAGCTTGGCCAGATCGTCCAACGCCTCGGCCAGCCTAAGCCCCGCAGGACCAAGCTCCTCTTTGAGCATGCTCGACGCCACCTCGTCGGGCTGGGTCCGACTGGCATCGGCCACCTTCTGAAGCTGCGGACCATACGCCTGGTAGGCCTCTTGCACTTCTTTGAATGCCGCCCGGTCTCTGGGATCGGTGATCGACGGTTCGTATTCGTCGAGAAGGCGTCCGAAGTGGCGGTCTTCCTCATCGATCTTCTGCAACGCGGCCTCGATCTGGCCAGGGTCGTCCGCCAAAATCGCATCGCGAATGTTCACGCGAAAGCCCTCAAACGATTTGATCATGACGCCCACGGTGCTCAATGGGACGGTGTACCCTTCAAACAACAGGATGTCCGCCTCTTTCAGCTCGCGGATATTGTACAGGCCAAGCCCGCCCACCAACATGGCCAAGGCCGACATCGCCGCAAAACCGCCCTGCAACTTCACCCGAATTCGCATCGCCACTCCGCCTGGGTTGAAGCCCGCCGTGTAGGTCGGCCAGGGCCTCAAACGGCGCCGAGTGTACCAACGCCTTTAGCGGACACAAGGCTCTCCTATGATTTTGTCGGCGCCTCTCCACGCTCACGCGCACCAAGCGGATCCACGGCTGGCGGCTTGGCCGGTCCGCGCTTCAAGTAGTCAATCCACTTGACTACTTCGCCGACTCACCACGAAACGCCGCCACATAAGCGTACACATCCAACACCTGCGCCTGTGATAACTTCCCCTCAAAAGCCGGCATCGCCGTTCCTTCGCTACCGTGTTGAATCAACCAAACCCGTCCGGCATCCGAATAGTAGCGGGCGTGAAAGGCATCGGTGAAATCCGCGGGTGGAGGATTGAGACCGGCCGATGCCGCTCCTTTCCCGGTGCCATCGTCTCCGTGACACGACGCGCAATTTTCCCCATACAGCACTTTTCCAGCATCGGCCTTCGCTTCCGCCAACCCAGCGACCGGCTGATCATAGGCTTCGCCGAGGGTGGTGCGAAGTTTGTCGCGGGTGGCGGCCATCAGCGCCATGTGATCGCTTCCCGCGTGATGGTGCGCGTGATCCCCGCCTTCGCCGTGGACGTGCTCTTCCGGTTTCGCCTCGGCGTGTTCATGGGTTCCCGGCCCATGTTCATGGGCACCCTCCGGGGTCGAGCTTTCTACCGGTGTTCCCGTACATCCAAGCAACCAGGCGGCGATCCACATCTCAATCTCCCAAATTGGCGGCGGCACGCCGCCCAAAGTGTAGGAACAAGGTCGGGGTCACAATCATATCCAACAGCGTCGACGATACCAGCCCCCCGAGGATCACCTGAGCGACCGGCGTTAAAATCTCCTTTCCAGGCGCATCCCCCGCGAACGCCAACGGGATCAACGCAAAACCAGCGGTCAAGGCGGTCATCAACACCGGAACCAAGCGCTCCAAGGAGCCCCGAATCACCATCGCCTCACCAAAAGGTTCCCCTTCCACTTTCATCAGGTGCTGGTAGTGCGAAATCATCAGAATCGTGTTTCGAGAGGCGATTCCGCACAGGGTGATGAACCCGACCAGGGTGGCGACCGACAACTCAGCGTCCGCGATCCACAAAGCTGCCACCGACCCGACCAACGCCAAAGGCAGGTTGATCAGGACTTGCAGCGTGATCGTATGCGATCCGAAGTGCGCATACAGGAACAGGTACATGCCCGCCAGGGATAGTAAAGAGAGTATACCAATTTTTCGCGTCGCTGATCGCTGGCTTTCGAACTGTCCTCCGATGGTATGGGTCATTCCCGGCGGAAACTCCGTCCCGGCGATGGTCGCCTCGATGTCCCGCACCACACTGCCCAAATCCCGCCCGGCGGTGTTCGCGGAAAGCACGATCCGGCGTTGCCCGCCCTCGTGGAAAATCTGGTTTGGACCCGTGGTGGAGCGAACCTCAGCGACCTGCTCCAGAGTGACCAACCGTCCGTCATGTAGCGCAATCGGCAGCTCCCGAAGCGTTTCCAAGTCGGAACGCGCCGAATCTTCCACCCGAACCACCAGGTCGAGCGTGCGCAGATCCTCGGTCACCTGCCCGACCCGAGTGCCCG
>SYKL01000205.1 GCA_005797785.1 Pseudomonadota bacterium
CAGCCAAAGGGGAATGCGCATCTTACCTCCAGCCGCGAGTGTATCCGAAAGCGTCGCGCCACCACAACTGAATCGAAAGTAAATCGCTTTACCATTTCCCCGAAGCGCGGCGGCGTGGAGTAGCATACGGCCGAGGGGGTGCCGTGAAGTGGCCTGGACTGCTGTTGTGTTTGGCGGCTTGTGGCGCACAAACCGCGGTCGAGCTGGCGGGCGAGGCACCTCCGGCTTCGGAGGCTGTCGTGGGGCCATCACTGTCGGCGAAGGTGGGGCAAAATGTGGTGCTGGACGGGACCGCACGGAACGCCAAAGCTGGCGCCGTGGTCGTCGTTGAACCTGATGAAAGTCCGGTTTATCTCTCGGGTTTGACGGAGTGGCCGGAAGGGCTGGACGGTAAGAAAGTGCGGGTCGAGGGAACCCTGACCGAGCAGAAGTGGATTCCGGACCCCGTTGCCCCGAATGGCGAAATTTCGCAGGGCGCGGAAGGGAACCAGTGGGTGCTCGAAGCGTCGAAGTGGGAAGAGGTACACTGATCTTCCGGGGGACCGATGCGTTTTGCATGTTGGTGGTTGATTCTGGGTTGTCAGCAGGCCGGCGCCGCGGAGGACGTGGCTGCGGTATTGGCTGTGCAGGGGGCTCCGGACGTGGAGGTCCGCGGCGCCTTTATCGATGCAACACCTGGAATTGCCCTGCGCGGCACGGATCGGGTGCGAACGGATGAAGGCGAAAGCTTGCTTTTGCTGTTGAACAACAACCGGGTGGTTCGCATCGACGAGGATTTGGAGCTCCGGGTCGATCGCTTGGTGTTGCTTCGGGAGCCTCCGTCGACGGTACCGGTAAAAGATCAGATCGATGCCCTAATTTTGGATGCAGAGCGAGGAACGTTGGTGGGGATCGCCGATGCGGAACGCGTCGCCGGCTGGCATGCGCGGCGGGCGGCGGCCACGTCGGTACCTGCCAATACGGCACGTTCGGCGCGGGATGACGGTGGCGACGAGCAGGACGCCAAGGCCGCACCTCGTCGGACGGCGCCCTCGGAGCCAAGCCCCGCTCCTGCAGGACCGGTGGCTTCCGGTGCATCATCCCACGCGGAGGTTCCATCGGCAGAAGCGCTAGCACCTCCAACCGACGATGCGTTTGGGTCGGGTCTGACGCACGATGTGGTGGCAGCGGTGCCGTTGCTGGAGCAAGCCAAGCTTCAGAACACCTGTTTGGCAGGATACCGCGAACAGTTGGGGTTGAAGGTGGGTGCCAAAGTCGAATGGCGTGCGCGAATTGTCAACGGCCAGATCGTTGGATGGAAGGGTGAAGGCGGGCTTTCAGCACCCGCCTGTTTGCGCTCATCACTAACGGGCGCTGGGCTTCCAGACGGCGAAGTGACTTTGAAGCTTGATTTGCCGTGAGTGATGCCGAGAATGGCTCGCCAACCTGGCATCACGCAGCGCTCGGGGGTGCGGTCGCGGTCCTGGTGGCAAGCAGTCTCTATTTGTGGCGCTCGGAACGGATCGACTCGCTGGACCTTCAGTTTGCAGATCGGATCGAACGCGCCAGCTTGAATTGGCTGTTTCTCGTGGCGGGCGAACATGAGGTCGAAAGCCCGATTGCGGTGGTGCTGATCGACGATCGTACGGTCGAGCTGGCGCCGGATCTGTTGGAGCGGCGTGCCGGTACGGCGAGGTTGGTTCTGGCTTTACGCGAACACGGAAGCCGGGTGATCGCGCTCGACTTGGTGATGACCGACGAAGAGGAGGTTGTGCCAGGGCCTTTGGTAGAGCGCATTGAAGCATGGATTCCGGACGATGCCGACGAAAGCGCCCTTCAACAGGAGTTGCTGACGTTGAGCCACGGCGACGAACTGCTGGCGGAGGAGCTGAAGGCCGGCTCGGTGGTGCTTGCGATCCATGCAGGGCAAAAGGGAGAAACGCCGGGCGAAGGTTTGTCTCGGGCGAAGTACGGCCAGGTGGTTCCGGGTGCGGTCCCGGTTCGCGGCGCCAAGGTACTGGCGTCGTTGCGGATGTTTAGCCGAGCGGCGGCCCGGCAGGGAGCGATCACGGTCTGGGAGGACATCAACGGTCAGGTGGAGGTGGTGCCCGCGGCGATCGGATTGGGAGAGGCGGTTGTAGCACCATTTTCATTGCAGGCGGTTGCTGAATATTTGGATGTGCCACGGGGCGAGGTGGCGTGGATGGGGGATCGCGCCGAAATTGCCCTCGGTGATCGCACGCTTCCTACCGAGCGGGGGGTGTTGCGGTTGAACTGGAGCCAGAGCAAAGTTCCGGAATATTCGGCGGTCGACATTGTGAATGACGCGATTCCGGCCGGCGCCATCGACGGCCGGATCGTGTTCGTTGGATATTCCTACCTGTCCCAAGATTCCGTTACAACGCCGTTTGGTGAACGATCGGCGGTGGTCGTTCACGCCGTGGCCGCGAACCAGTGGCTCACCGGCTACCGGTTGGGCCGGGCATCTCCGTTGTTCGACGCAGGATGGACGTTGTTGATCGGCTTTGCGACCGCGGCGGCCTTTTTGTCGCGACGCAGCTGGGTTCCCCCGGTGGGCGTGATAGGCACGTTTTTCGCGGCTGCGACCGCGCCGTGGTTCGCTTTTGTGGTCGCGGATCTCTGGCTCGGGTTTGTGGGCCCGATGGTGGCCGTGGCGGGCGCGGGTTCGGTGGCCTTGGCCTCGGCGTGGGTTCGCGAAGGCATTCAGCGACGACAATTAAGGAATTCCTTTGCGCACTATTTGTCGGGTCCATTGGTGGATGAGTTGGTCGCCAACCCGTCTCGGGTCACCCTTCACGGGGAACGCCGCGATCTAACGGTGCTGTTTACCGACATTCGGGATTTCACCGGCACCGCCGACGCGGTGCCTCCACTCGATCTTGCGCGCTTTCTTCGACAGTTTTTTTCGCCGATGACCCGGGCGGTGTTTGAACACGATGGCTATGTCGATAAGTTTATTGGTGATGCGTTGATGGCGCTGTTTGGAGCACCGGTTTCACGCGAGGATCACGCAGCGCGGGCGTGTGGAGCGGCGATTGCGATGTTCCAACGGTTGCCTGAGGTCGCCCCGCACGCGGCGGCGCTGGGGTTTCCGCTTCGGATCGGCGTTGGAATCAATACTGGCGAGATGGTCGTTGGAAACCTTGGATCCGAAGACCGTTTTGACTACACGGTGCTCGGAGACGCGGTGAACCTGGCTTCTCGGCTGGAGGGCCTGACCAACGAATATGGGGTGTTTTGCTTGGTGGGCCCGCGAACGGCTGCAGAAGCTGGGAACCAATTCCAGTTTCGACAGGTTGACCGGGTCCGGGTGAAGGGAAAACGCGAGCCGATCGACCTGTTTGAACTGCTGTCGGGTCCCGGCGGAACGGTGGCGGCGTACGTCGGGCTGGAAGTATTTAGTAAAGCGCTTGTCGATTGGCGGGAAGGGCGGCTGGCGGAGGCGACGTCGGGTTTCGAGGCGTTTGTGAGGGAGAATCCGAGCGATCGGGTGGTTCAGCGCTACCTTCGGCTGGCGGCTGACTATGGGGGCACGCTTCCTCCGAATTGGGATGGAGTGAGCAACTTTATACGAAAGTAGTGGCTACTTCTTTTCGGCTTCGCCCATCACGATGAACCGAAACTTCTCGTAGCGCGCCGATTGGAGGGTGCGGGTGACGGGGCCGAGGATCTCCCAGCGGATCCGTTTGTCGCAGACGATCTGAATCGAAGTGGGCGAGTCCGCCGTGAATCCTGTGGGTCGTAAAGAGGGGATCAAGCTGGGGATGAGCCCATCCTCGACCAGCGCTGAGTCCAACGTCCATGGCTCGGTGCCGGCCTGCAAGGGAACGATCGGCTTGCCATCGACCAAAATACCGGCCGACGAGATCACGAGTTGCACCGGATCTTTTGGGGTTTGTTGTGCGGAGGAGGCGGGGAGTTGGACCTGGTTGGGATCAAATCCGGCAAGACTTGACCCATACAACGCCAACAAAAAAATCAACACGTTGACCATCATGTCGACCATCGCCGCCAGCGGAAGTTCGGGCGGTTCGGCGCTGACGCGACGGCGCTGACGGCGTTTCATAGGCTCTCCGAGCCGAGAATCACTTCCGGGAACAGGGTTCGCTTCAGCGGGTTGCCGCGGACTTTGTCGGTGACGCCGATCAACACCTCAAAGGGGACGCCCACATCCGGGATCACCAAGATCTGCTTGGTGTCGGGTGATTCGGACTTGAGCGAGGAGAGCTCCGTTTCCAAGGCCTGAAGCGGATAGGAGGAGAGATCTTTGCAGGTGTTGTCCGGGCAGTTGAGCTGCCGTTGATCTGAACCTTTGGGGCCGGCCCAAAACAGGAGCATGCCGTTGTTGCGGAGGTGCAAGCCCACTTCCAGATGGTCGGCGGGAGGGGGCTTGGGATCGGTGTTGAGCGCGGGTGCGAACGTCTCTACTTCGGACAGTGAGCCAAACTGCGCGGTCAAAAGTAGCATTTGAATCAGCACGGACACCATGTCCAGCAGGGGGACCAAATTGAGGTTGGGCCCCTTTTTTCGAATGCGCCTGCGGCGACTCATGTGGCGTCGGCGGAAACGGAGGTTTCGGACTTGGCTCCCCGGCGTCGGGCATCGAGGAGCATCGCGAGCCGCAAACCGAAGGCTTCCGCATCGTCCACCAGCCGCTGCGCTTTTTGTTCCAGCAGAGAGTGGACGATCAAACAGGGAATAGCGATGGATATGCCGCCGGCGGTGGCGTACATCGCGGTGGAGATGCCGCGGGCGAGCAGCTCCTGCTTTTCTGCGGGATTGGCGCTGGAAACGGCGCTAAACGACTGGATCAGTCCGACAATCGTGCCCAACAGACCGATCAACGTCACAATGTTGGCCAAGGTGGCCATATAAGCGACGCGGGTGTGGAGCGCGGTTTGCAGCTCCAAAAGAACGATATCCAGGGTTTCCACGCTCTTTTGGTATTCGCGGTTGGGGTCGAGAAGCACCTCTTTCAATGCGCGGGGAACCGCCGCATGCGGCTCCGAACGGGCATATTGCATGGCCGCTCCGAGGTCGCCTGCCACAATCCGACGTTGAACCTCGGTAAAAAAGCTTGTTGCCGACGTGGAGGCGCGCACGAACAGGTAAAAGAACCGTTCCATCCCGATGCCGGCGGCGATGAGGCCGCAGATGGCCACGGGGATCAGGAATATCTGGTGGCTGACCAGTTCGAACATGTGGAAACCCTCTCTTGGTGAGGTAACGCCTCCGTACCGCTACGGAAACCGCGTGTGAGGCGTTCGAGACATCGTCTTACGAAGGGGGTTGCGCAAAAAATGCGCCGGTGTACACCCAACGGGCCGCCGCTTCGGGAAGGCCTTCCTCCTGCTCGGTGAGAACGCCGGTATGATCCCCCGGAAAGATGGGAAAATAGTGTTCGAGCTGGCGCTCGATGGCGTCGGGGGTAGGGTCGGTTTGGGCGGCAGCCTCGAATGCTGGGAAATCGGATGAACGCTGCAATGCACGCCAAGCATTGACGAGTTCGGGTTCTCCGGTCACCGGGGTGCGGTCGGCATAATGACCGGCGAGGGTTTTTGATAGTAAAGCAAGTTTACCTTCTCGGTAGTTGAGAATGGCGTCTCCGTCTGCGGCAAACACCATATGAAGCTCGAGATCGGCAGGAAGGTCGACCCCGTATACGCCCTGAGTGTCGAGCGGATCTCGGCTCCCACCGCCGACGAACATCCGGGATTCGGAGCGCATGTCTTCGAGCCCATCCGGTAAAAAGGGGCGAGCAAACCACATGGCAACGGAGCCCATCCCTGAGTCCGCGGGACCTGAAAATCCGTGCCAGGGGGTGTCGATGGTGAGCACCCGCATCGGCGGGGCTTGGGGGTCGTCTGCGAGAACGCAAAGGGCGCTCAGGGTGACCAAACCGCCCATCGAATGAGCGATGATCGTGAGCCGTGGTGTGGCGGAGAACCGGGCGTGAATTTCTTCGGCGAGTTGACGCCCGTTGATCGAGGTGCGCTGGCCCATGTCGTCATAGGCGTAGATGTACAGTTGGAAGCGCGGATCGTTGCGAAAACGCTGAACAACGGCCTGGAGATCGGCGGGTTGACCGTTGATTCCGTGCACCAACACCAGGGGTTCGGCGTCCGGTCGGAAGGACGCTGGATCTCCGAGAGGACGGATAGCACCTGCCTTTTTAGGGCGAAGCATGGGCTGATCGCGCAGATCGGTCAGATTGTAGCTGACCCAAAGTTCGGCTGGGGTCGTCAGAATGTGGCCGGGACCATCTTCTAAAAGGGCGGGAGGAGGCGGGAAGTCTCCGGGAGGCTCATAGCCGCGGCTCATGAGTGGGCGCCAACTCATTTCGGTCAGCACGCCTTCAAAACTGCGGCGGGTGGTCCAGCCCCACCAGCCGATCGCTATGCCGAGGGCGACAGTGCCAAAGGCGATGGTGCCGAAAATACGGCGATTTCGGGCTTTGGCACTCATGGAAGCGAACTACTTTTTCTTGAGTTCTGCTTCCCTGAAATCGGTATTGGCAACGCCATAATCGGCCTGGGTATTGTCGGTGTCGGCGTAGTCTGTGTCGGCGACACCATATTCCGCTTGGGTGCCATCCGTATCGTCGGTATCCGCGAAATCGGTGTCGGCAACCCCGTATTCGGCTTGGGTACCGTCGGTGTCGGTGTCGACCACATCGGTTTCATTGGTGTCGCCGGTGTCATCCGCGGTACAACCGCCAACAAACGCTAGGCCCAACAACAGGGCGGCCGCGGTCGGACGGGAGGTGGTCAGCAGGTGAACATCGCCGCAGGATGGGCATGCTCC
>SYKL01000206.1 GCA_005797785.1 Pseudomonadota bacterium
ATCGCCCAGTTTGTATCAGACATAACGCCTCCAAAAAAACGCTAACTCGCAGGGAAAATCCCACGAAAGAACACATCCAGAACCGAACGAATGATCCACTCTTGAACGTGCGGATTTCGCAGTGAGATCCCAGACACCCGTTGGATGTGGGTCTCGGAATGCAGCAGTCCAGAGAACGAAAGGTACAGAAACCGGGCCGCCGTGCCTGCGTCTAAATCCGACCGTAACAACCCTGCTTTTCGACTCTCCTCAAAAAAGACCGCGAGATCGGAGCTGAACTGAAAGAGCAAGTCTTCCGTTTCTTTCGCCCAAAGCTCGCTCTCGTTGATGTCCCGGAGCAAGATCTGAAGGACGTCGGGATCGCGAAGGTGTTCGGCCAGGAAGGAGGAAACGAGCTCAAACAGGCGCGCCTCAAATTCGGTCTTGGTGGTGACGGGACGCGTGAATTCCTGCAGGCGTTGTACTCTTGCTTTGCCAAAATCGGCAATGCACACTCGATAGAGTTCGAGCTTCGTTCCGAAGTGATGGTGAAGGAGACTGGTGCCGACACCGGCGGACTTGGCGATTTCCTGAGTTGTTGTGGCGCGAAAGCCATGTTTTGCGAAGTGGTGTTTGGCGGCGGCCACAATGCGGTCCCTGGCGGTGGGCGCGGGGCTGGGCTTAGACATGGGCGGCTCGCTGGCGTTGCATCGAGCGGACCAGCAGTCCTATCTTGACGGTCGCAAGCATGAAACTTCCGATCCCGAGCATGTAGCCCTGCAGGGAGAGCCAACTTGGCAGGGGAGCTGCGGCGGGTGATTCGCCCAGCGCCCACAGCAGCAGGTAGGTGGCGGTGATGGCGCCGGCCGCGGTGGCACCAAAAATGTGGATGGCGGACTCCAAGGGCGGCAACCCTCCCAGAGAGCGGCGTGCTTCCGGCTCTAACCAGACGTCCACGACGTTGTTCAAGAAGTCGAGCGCAAGGAGACTGCCGAGCGTTGCGGCGACGAAAGGCGTGAATGGAGTGGCGACCAACAAGAGCGCGGCCGTGCCGATCACCGCGGCGCGCAAGATGTGGGTGGCGACCTCGGTGCGCGCTGCCGGCTGGTCATAGAGCCGAAATCGGTAGATATGAAAGTACAAAATGTCGATGGCACCAACGGGCGCGACGATGGCGAGCAGAAACAAGGTGACCGCGGGCGCGGTGAACGGGACGCCGAGGGTTTCGAGGAGCATCACGCGACCTCCCGGAGGCCGAGGCCGAGATCGCTGCGGACTTGCTGCAAGGGGCGATCGAGGAGTGAGCTCCAATCGACGCCAAATAAGGGCCGTGCGGCCCGTCCGGCGAGCCAGCCCGCCACGATCGCGTCCATGCGCCTGTAACGGTCTTCGTAGGCCGACAATCCCGTGTTGATCAAGATCGCCGGCAGAACCAGCAGGGGAAGAAACGCCCGCATCTGAGCCAGGTAGAAGGCTTGCAAAGCGGCTTCGCCGGCGGGGTCGACGCCAAATCCAGTGGCGACATGCCAGAGATCGTGGGTGTCGTACAGGTGAGCGATCGCACGTTCCATGGTCGAACCTTCGGTTTTGGAGGGCAACGCCTCTGGGGTGAGCCCGTGCGTGAGCATGAAGCGCCCGTAAGCGCCGCCCAAGGTGTGCGCCGGCTGGGTGGCCAACTGCTCGATCTCCGCCTCAGTGAATCGGAACCGGGGGGTCGGCAGGTCCTCAGCCTCAGGCATTCTCCCACGCAGATCGTCAAGAAACTGGCGTTCGTCTTCTGGAGTGCGAAGCTGCATCACCAGGGCGTTGAGCGCCAGCACATGGTCGAGTCGTTTGAGATCCGCCGCCAGTAGGATGGTTTTCCACAGCAGCCTGGCCACGAGCACGGGGTTTCGCATGGGTTGTTCCTTGGATTTCTCGCGCTGACTGACTGATCAGTCAGTAGTGCAGCCAAAGTACACCACAAACCCGGACGCGCCAAGCCCGTGGCGGTAACAAGATGTACCAGCGACCCTCACTCCGGTGCGGGCGAACAACCGGGAACGATCTTGGCGAACAGATGTGTGCCTTGGGAGGGGTAGACATCGGGCAGGCGCACCGGAAAGGTGCTCTCGGCCGCCACTGCGAGGGCCTCGGGAGGCCAGTCAACGGGCCAGGAACCGATCGCGTGGGTACCGGGTTTCAAGCGTCCGACCTCAGCGGTGTGATCGGGGTCCCAAGCGACCAATGGGGTCTCGGCGGTGCAGGTGACGTTCGAGGCTGCCTCCGCTGCCGAGCGCCCGAGACTACCGGAGCCACCAGGCATCATCACGGGCTCGGAGAGCGCTGTATCGGGAACCCAACCCCATACAAGAGTTCCCAGGCTCAGGCCTGCAACCTTCTTCCAGCCCTTCTTTTCGTCGAGGATCGCGACGTCGCTTAACCAACCGTCGTTTCGGGTGTTGACCACCTCCGCGATCGGCCGTTTGCCCGGTGCTTCAAACACTTGGTGGATTCCGCGGCGCAGCACCATGTTGGCACGAACGGGAGCGGGAAGCTCGGCTTGCGCGATCGCCTCCCGGAGTGTGGGGGAAGATGCAGGCCCCAACAAGGTAAGTTCGTTGCACTGTGACCAGACGACCGGTGGGGTGCTCCAGCTCAGAAAGGGCGATGCGGATCGCAGACTGGCTCCGGGTCCGCCGGACCCGCGGTAGACTTGGTCGACCACGGTGTTTCCGCCTTGAACGATCTGGGCATTGGAGCCCAGTGATTTAGCGGAGGTGGCGTAGAGAAGATGCGGGTTTGTGGCATCGAGGTCCACGGCGAATACCGCTTCGGCTGTCTCAATTTGCCCGCGAAAGCGTAGCCCGGCCTCCGTGTTCTCAAGCCGTCCTGCCGCCGTCCCTGTTTCAATGGTGGCAAACTCCCACGATGCGCCTTGGGGAAGCGCCGGTTTGCCGAAACCGGCCCACGGAATCTCGGTCCACTCGCAATAGGCTGCGGGTTCAGCACTCGCGTACGACAGGAGCCACCACCACATCGGACCTCTCCAAAAGGTAAAGTTGCTTGTCTAAACCGGCTCGGTGCCGTCCGGCGCCACATATTCCAAATCGTACACCTCCCCATCGACGTTGAAGCTCGCCGAACAGAAGGTTTCACCCGAATCAAAGATCCACTCGATCTTGCCAGTGCCATCGTCGGACAGGTCGATCCGGCTCGAACACCAGGCAGCGCTCGACCATAAAAACTGAACATCGTCCTGAAGAAGTCCGCCGAGCGGGTTCAGATTGCTGCCGGCGGGGCCCACCAGGAATTCGAGCAACTTCGCAGATGGGCCGCTGGGCTCCACTTTGGCGAGCGTACAATGGTGAAAGTCGCCGGACACGAAGAAGGTACCGGAAACGCCGCTGATCGCATCTAAGAGCGCCTGGCGCTGAACGGGGTATCCCTCCCAACGATCGAGGTCCAAATCCGCAAAGTCGTACGCTTCAGGCATGTTGGAGATCGGCACGGAATTCACGATCAGCTTCCAGACCGCTTCCGATTGGGTCACCCCGTCGACCAACCACTGGAATTGCTCGGACGAAATGTACATTCCCGTGTCGGGGTTCCGCTCGCCGCGGCACTCGAGCACGAAAATCTCGACGGTCTTCCCATAACGAACGGAACGCCAGATTTGACCTGTCCCTTCGGGGTTTCCGAGCGGGCTCATCTCGAAAAACACCTGGCGTGCGTTGGCGACCAATTCTTCGGGAAGGATGGTTGGATCCCAATTGTTGTTTACCTCGTGGTCGTCCCAGGTGCACAACGACGCACAGGCGGTCAGCAGGGAGCGGAAACCTTCCGTATCGAGGGCTGCCTCCCATTTTTCTCGGTAATCCTCCACCGTGTTGGAGCCGTCCGCGTACACCTGGTCGCCCACCCACAACATCACATCGAGGGGTCCGCGGGCTGCGACTTGAGTCATCGAGGGAAAAGGGGCGTTTTGGAAGCTGGCGCAGGAAGTGGCGCCGATGCGGATCACCCCGCGGCCGTCCGCGGCGAGGGTCGTACGGCTGTAACCAACCCGGGAGAACTCGTCTTCGGCGGTCTTGAACTGGAAGGCCAGCGGGAGATCCGCGTCCAGCTCGGTCACGACATGGTGAACAAACCCGTCGACCACTTCCACCGGAAAGGAACCAACGCTTTCCCAGGCCTCTTCCCGCCATGCGGCGACTTCGACGGTGATTTCGGAGCTCGAGGTGGTCCGGGTCCAAAGGAGAACACTTTCCGAGGTGGGATCTCCAGAAGCGACGCCCAAAGGGAAGACTTCCTCGTCTGGCGTTCCTCGCCCTTCCCAGGCATCCGTCGGGTCGATCCGTTCTACCGCGGAAACTACGGGATCGGGGTTGGGTTTGCAGCCAACGGCAGCGCCGGCGGCGGTGGTCCCCATCGCTTGCAGGAGGCTTCGACGCGTGAACTTCATCAGACACCACCCTCAAAGTGATGAATGCAGTTCTGGATTCGAGTGATCGCTTCTTTACGGTCCAAGAACGCCAAGGTCTCGAAGATCGGGGGGCTGACGGGGGTGCCGGAGAGAGCGATACGCAGGGGTTGGGCGATCGAACCGAGATTTCCGCCTGCGATCGGGGTGAGACTCGACTCCAACGCAGCTGCCGTCCATGGCCCATGGTGAGCGACCAACGCCGCCATACACCCGACCAACTTTTCGAAGCCGTCGCCTTTGAGCACCTTGGTGGCGGCTTTCTCGTCCCAGGTGGTAGGGCGTACGAACAGAAACCGCGAACTTACTTCCATATCCGCGAGGGTCTGGCTTCGATCGCGGTACATGTCGATCAGCGCCAGCAATTGCGCTTCGGTGGCGGCCTTCATGGGGACATCGACCACCGCGAGATACTGACCGAGCGCGGCCAACAAGCGCGGGGCGGATGCCTTCTTGATGTACTCCCCATTCAACCACTTCAATTTGGCGCCATCGAATTTGGCCGCCGTGCGGTTGACCCGGTCGATGGTAAAGGCATTTACCATTTCGTCGAAGCTCATCAGTTCGCGGTCATCACCAGGACTCCAGCCCAAAAGCGCCATATAGTTGACCAATGCTTCGGGGAGATACCCGCCCTTGAGGAAGTCCAGGACTTCGATCATCGGCAGTGACAAGCCGAGCACGCGGGCGATGCCCTCGGCGGTGGGGATGCGATCGTGCTCCTTTCGCATGAAGGAAGCGACATCGCCGACTTCCAGCCCAGATGCCAGGGCCAGCCACGACCAATCTTCGGGGTGGTGTCCGCCTTTTTTTCGTTCTTCTTGAGCCTTCTTTGCGCCCTCTCGCGCTTCTTTGGCTTTGTCCCGCTTGCTCATTTTCGAGCCCGTGGGATTGAAAATCAGCGGAAGATGCCCGTGTTGGGGCGTTTCCCACCCCAAGGCTTCGTAGACGCCCACGTGTTTGTGGGTGTTCATCAGGTGTTCCTGACCGCGCAAAATGTGGGTGATCCCCATCAAATGGTCGTCGATCACGACTGCGAAGTGGTAGGTCGGAAAACCGTCCGCTTTGCGGATCACGATGTCCTCCAGCTCTGCCGCGAGCACCGTGACTTCGCCTAGGATCAGGTCTTTTACCGTGATGTCGTGCGCAGGGGCCTTCAAACGGATCACCGGAATGCGACCTTCCGATGCAAATTTGGCAAGGTCTTCAGCCGAATACGGACGGAATTTGTACCGAAAACCGGTCTTGTTGGCTTCGCCTTCCTTTCGCAGCGCCTCCAGCTCCTCTCGGGTTTCGTACGCGGGATAAGCGTGTCCACTGGCGAGCAATTGCTCGACGTAGCCGTTGTAGATCGGGAGGCGTTGGGACTGAAAATACGAAGCCTCTGGCCCCCCGACCTCGGGACCCTCATCCCAGGTGAGCCCACACCAGCGAAGATCCCGTTGAATGCCGGCAGCGGCTTCCTCGGTGGAGCGCGCTTGGTCGGTGTCTTCGATCCGAAGCACGAAGGTTCCACCGCTCTTCTTGGCAAACAGCCAGCAGTAAAAGGCGGTGCGAACGCCGCCAATGTGCAGAGAACCGGTGGGTGAGGGGGCGAAACGGGTGCGGACGGTCATGGATGTTGCTCCGCAGGCCCCTTATCGCGTTTTAGGGGGACGCCGTTGAAAGGACGGGTACCTTTTCGCCGAGGGTGTCGCGAATCGTAAATGCATTTACTATTCAGGGGGCGCAACCGGGGCGGTCACCCGCTCCAACACGGAAATCAGCCGATCGTAGGTGCAGGGCTTTTCGACAAAGGCGGTCATGCCGGCGGCGATTCCCGCCGCACGGTCCTCGGGCATCGCGCGAGCGGTCAACCCGATGATCGGGAGGACGACGCCGCGCGCACGGGCCTGAGCCGCAATTTCGGGCCCGGACAGGCCGGGGAGCTGCCAGTCCAGGAGGATCGCGCACCAGGGGCCGCCCGCCACGATTCGCGCCAAGGCCTCCTTGCCATCGGCGGCGATTTCGGTGGAGTACCCCCCCATCTTGAGCATGGCGGCGGCGACCTCCTGGTTGATTGGGTTGTCTTCGACCATCAGCACCTGTCGATGAGGTTGAACGGTCCTTTCCACGGCGATCGGGGTGTTTGCCGGAAGAGCGGGTGCGGCACACGCCTCGGCAGGGATGCAAAAACCGAAGGTGCTGCCTCTTTGGAGTTCGCTTTCAAAAATGATGTTCCCGTGCATACCCTCCACCATGCGACGGCAGATCGCAAGGCCGAGACCGGTGCCGGGTTGTGTGGTGGACAGCCCCGCGTCCCCCTGGACGAAGGGCTGAAATAGGCGTTCGCTATCTTCTTTGGAAATTCCGGGGCCCGTATCACGGACCTCGAATTGAAGTTTGCCAGCAGAAGGGACGGACACCTTCAGGTGTACGGACCCCTCGACCGTGAACTTCAGACCGTTTCCAACGAGATTCAGCAGCACCTGTCGCACTCGCCGGAAGTCCCCAAGTACATAGGGCGGAACATCCGGGCTGAGCTCGACCTGCCAGCGTAGGCCTTTCAGGTTTGCGGTACCTTGAAAGGTGCGTTGTATTTCCTGAACCACGGCGGATGGGCTCCAGGCTGCTGACTGAAATTCCAATTGGCCGGCTTCCACCTTGCTGAGGTCCAGGAGATCATTGAGCAAATCGACCAGGCCGCGGCCACTGGACTGCACACTCAACAGGTATTGGCGTTGGTACGGACGGATCTCCGGATCTCGCAACAGTACTTCGGTCAAGCCGAGCACCGCGTTCATGGGTGTCCGGAGTTCGTGACTCATGTTGGCTAAAAAGGTGGATTTTGATCGGTTGGCCGCTTCGGCGGCCAACTTCGCCGCTTCCAACTCGTTGCGGTGGTGTTGGTTGACCGACTCCAGGAAAAGCCCGATTCCTGAGACGTAAATCGTGAGGATGAGAAGATTGATCCATTCGGTGACCGGAGGTGCCGGGGTGGCCCTGTGCGGAGAAAACCCCCACCATTGTTCCGCAAAAAGCAGCGAAGAAAGACCGAGGAG
>SYKL01000207.1 GCA_005797785.1 Pseudomonadota bacterium
ACGGGCGGGGAGCAGACCTTCAAGCTTTAACCATTCGTTTTCTGGGTATTCGTAGCGATCCATTCTCCATCGGAACACGATTCGCGATGATCCACAAGGAGTCAGTGCTACATATTTTGAAGACAGGCCCTAGTCCCGCGCGTGTTCCTGCCCCCTCACGCGGCCCTCCAGGCCGATCGACAACTGTTTTACTTTCTACCTTGCGAACGCGCGCGCGCCGCAACTTTTACCGCCGCACGTTTCGCCACATTTCGCCACACTTCGCCACAAGCCGCACACCCCCCCTACAGATAACCAACTTGCGCTCTGACGAATCGAGCGTCGACGTTCATGCGGATGTCGAAAGAGGGGGACTTCCATGCGTTTTGCCATTCTGACTCTGGCCCTGGCCGGATGCGACATTATCGCCAAATTCGACGATATTAACGTCAAAGATGCGCCGCTCGTCGAAGAAGACGACTGCAATGACGGTTGCGAAGAAACCGAAGCTCCGGTGGACACCGAAGAGCCTGTTGACACCGAAGAGCCGATTGACACCGAAGAGCCTGTATTGGCCGCTCCCGTGGCCGTTTGTTCGTCCTCCACCGAAGAAGTCGCTCCTCCTTTTGAGGAAGTGACCTTCTACGGTGATTTCTCGTACGATCCAGAAGGCCATGACCTCAGCTATGTGTGGTCGTTCGTGGAAATGCCGTTCGGTTCTGCGTTGACCCTGAGCGGCGACGCCAACCAGACGGTCATGCCTGACCTGGCGGGCTGGTACACGGCACAGTTGGTGGTTGTCACCGACGACGGCCGCGAATCCGAGCCTTGCTACACCGAAGTGGAAGCCGTTCCTACCCAGAACCTGTGGGTTGAAATGTACTGGACCGTGTCGGGCGACGACATGGACCTCCACTTGTTGGCTCCGGGCGGCACGCCTCGCACCGACACCGACTGCTACTACGCCAATTGCACGGGTGGCGGCCTGAACTGGGGCACCAACGGCACCGCGGACGATCCTGCACTCGATCTCGACGACGTTCCGGGCATCGGCCCCGAGAACATCAACATCGCGGCGCCCGCTGCAGGCACCTACACGGTGTTCGTCCATGACTTTTACGCCAGCGTGATGGAAGACGCCAACGCCGTCACCGTGAACGTGTACGTCGATGGATCGCTCGAATGGTCGGATACCCGCGAAATCCTCGGCGAAGACGAAGACGTCTACTTCGCGGAAATCAACTGGCCAAGCGGCGTCGTCGAAGGTCTGTGATTCCAAACGCTGAAACCCTGTTTCGATAGGGTTTCAGCGGCCACGGGGCGGTGCGGCCGCGCCGCCGCGTGCGGAAGCAGGCTGCCGCAGAACAAGCCGAACGGAGGCGCGGCTCGCCGCGACGACGCAGAGGCTGGTCGCCCGTCGGCGAGGGACGCAGGCCGCGTTGCGAGCCATCCTTGGCGACCAAGGCCGAGGAAAGGCGTACCGAGCGTACGCCGACGCAGGCCGACCGAGTCAAGGATGGCGCAGTAGCGGAGTGCGTTCCGCAGCCCCGGGCGAGTTTTGCTGCAGCCTGCCCAGGTTTCGTGCCGGGTTGAGTCGCCGTTCTTTTGTTTTGTACGCTTCAACCCGGCACCGCTTCGCGCCCTTCCGCCCGCTACCGCGGTTTCAACGATCCATGGTCCCCTTCGGGATCGATCGCTTTGAACCATACTTGGACCTGAAACTGGTCGTTCCCCCGATTTTTGAGGTGGATTTCGACCGACGGTCCAAGGTTGGCTTCCTTCTTCCATCGGAAATGTCGCTCTTTCCGTGAGTTCTCCGGCGTTTCGTCCGTCGGCCACTCGATGCCACAACCGAGCATGGTGGTTTTGGTGCTTTGCCAGAGGGTTTCCGCGGCAGCGCGATCCGACACGGGCCCCATATCGCAGGTCACAAATGGCCCGTCGGCGCCGCGGAGGACCTTGCAGGTCTGATCGACCGTACCAGGCAACGAAACGGTCGTTTTATACCAAGAAATGTAGGCCGTGGAGGGCTCGCCGCGCACCCTAAAAAAACCATCACGGCTGGCTGCCACCAGCTCCCGAGCGGCATCACAAAACGACAGCGGCGGGGGCTCGGGCGGAGCCTCCGGGACGGGCTCCAGCGGGGGCTCCTGGGCGAGCGACAGGGTGGTCCACAGGACAAGTGCGAGCATCGATTCTCCGCACCGCTGGGTATCACGCAGCGCCTCCCTTCCGCACCCTTGTTTAGTAAACTGATTTACTAAATCCCACCCCGGCGTCCCCCCCGTGTAGACTGGCCGCGGTGGGCCATGAGCAAAGAAACTACCTATAGCGATCTCGCACGTCGTCTCCGTCGAACCGACCTTTTGTTGCTCCGCGCTGTCCGGCGGCAACGCGCGCGACCAGCGATGCGCGCCAAGGGCCAGTTTTGGGGCACCGTGATCACCGACGACGAAGTCGATGCATTGCTTCGCGCCCACGGTGAAATCGACTATGTCGCCGAGGCCGACGGGCTCGACGACGCGATCTCGGCTTCCGGCGCCTACCGCGACGCCCCCGGTGGGCGATTTGCTCAGCTTCGAAAAGCATTTAAGCTCGATGGCGACGATATGGACTTGGTCCTGTTGTCGCTGGCGCCGGAAATCTCCGGCGGCTACGGCAAAATCTTCGCCTACCTCAACGACAACCTGAATCAGGCCTTCTTAACGGTCGATCTTGCCACCCGAGTGCTTCGCACCGAACGCCGGCAGCGCCTGCTGCTGCAAAGCCGGCTGCTTCCGGGCTCCCCGCTCATCCAAAACCGGCTGCTTCTGCTGCATCCGGCAGAAGGCATGGACACCCACACCTCCCGCCGGTTGCACCCCGCGCCCCGACTGCTCCGTTGGCTGCTTCAAGGCGAAGAAGTCGCATTCTCGGCCGGCGCGACCCGGCTCGACACCACCCGGCCACCGTTCATCCCGGCGATGACCAAAGTGCGCCTCGAGCAGCTCAAAGGCTCGTTGAATACGCCCATCACCGCGGCAATCGTCGGCGGAAACACCGGTCTGCGCGAAGGCGTCGCCATGGCGATCGCTCGCGTCGCCGAACGCCCCATGGTCCGCGTCGACATCGAACGCGCAAAGCCCTACTTAGATCAGCCGTATGAGCTGGTGCGCGACCTCCAGTTGGACGGCGCAATCCCTTTCATTCTCAATGTGCCCGACACCCAAGAGGAGCCACAACTTCGGTTGCAAGTGCTCAATCTTGGGACGGCCTTGGCGACCTTGCCGTACCCGATCTGCGTCGGCGGCACCGATCGACGCGCCATCGCCGCCATGATGGGCGGAGATCGCCCGAATGTCACCGTTCCGGTTGGTCGCTCGACCAATCAGGAGCGCACCGACGCTTGGGCCGAAGCACTCGATCGTCGAGGTTGGGACCGCAACAAGGCCAAGGAGATCTCCGAGCGGTTTTATTCCGTCGGCGGCACCACGATCGAACGCGTTCTCGAGCGCTCGATGGCGGAAAGTGGCGGTGCAGAGCCTGAACTCGACGTGATTTGGGCCGCCTGCCGCGAAGCCGCGCGCCCAGAGTTCGCGGGGCTGGCCCAGCACATCATTCCCAAGTACAAATGGGAAGATCTGATTGTCCCCGACAAGATCATGCATCAGCTCAAGCATTTGGAGCAGTACCTCGCTCAGCAAGAGACGGTCATGCACCGTTGGGGCGGGTCCAAGATCCGGCCACGAGGTTACGGCATTAAAGCCCTATTTTCCGGCGGCCCCGGTACCGGCAAGACCATGTGCGCGGAAGTGATCGCCGGTTCGCTCGGGCTCGATCTCTTCAAAGTAGACCTTTCCTCCGTTATTTCGCGATGGGTCGGTGAGACCGAAAAGAACCTCAAAGAGATCTTCGACGCCGCTGAGGGCGGTTCCACCGTGGTTCTGTTCGACGAAGGCGACGCCTTGTTTGGCTCCCGCGGCGAGGTCAAGCAAGCCCAAGATCGGTTCGCCAACCAAGAAGTAAGCTTCCTCCTCCAACGTCTCGAAGTGTTCGAGGGTTGCGCGATCATCACCACCAACCTTCAGCAAAACATCGACGAAGCTTTTCTCCGGCGGTTTGGCGCGGTGGTGGAGTTTCCATTGCCCACACCCGACGAGCGATTCCGCCTTTGGCAGCGGGCGTTTCCGCCGGACGCGCCGCGGCACCCCAATCTCGACATCAAGTATTTGGCCGATCAATTCAACATTGCCGGCGGCGCGATCATCAATGCTTCGATCAACGCCTGCATCATGGCTGCCTCGGACGACAGCCCGGTCGCCATGAAACACGCGATCGAGGCCATCGCCCGCGAGCTGTACAAGATGGGCAAGCAGGTCAATCAGGTGCACTTCGGCAAGTACTACGACGATATCAAGGGGCTTTTCTAGCCGGACAGAAAGTAAACCTCTTTACTTTCTATTTCGGCAGAATCCCAGTCACCGGCATCGCAATACGTTCGTCGGCTTTTCGGAACAGCAGTCGTCCCACCATCACATATGGCGCTCCGCCGCCCGTAGTCGCCGTGCGAACCGCCTCCACCAAGTGCTGGTGATCGACCATGGTTCCAAGCGCGGTATCGAACTTACTTTGGCCGTTGTAGGTGAACGCCCACAGGATGTCCGAGTCCGTAGCCACCGAATTGACGTGTCCCTCTCCCGAAGTGCCGATCGTCACCACCGTACCGACCGTTTCGACCACATGGCTGGCGCCATCCACGGTGCCACCGCTTCCGCTCGTCGAAAACAACGTATTGGCCATCATATCCGCGGTTTTCCACGGAGTACCGGCGTCCGCACCGTCCTTCGGCAGCTTGAAATCGAGCAGAGAAAAGGTCTTTTGCAGAATCAACCGCAACACTTCCGCACGGTAACCCGAGCGGCGATCGGTCTTGGCCACACCCTCCAAATCAAAGGATTTTACCCTTCCGTCTTTCGTAAAATCCAACTCCACCCAGGCGTCCGTGAGCGTCTTATCGACTTCGGCGAGCACCTCGAGCGCATTTTCGTCGGTCCCGGAGACCACGTTGGATTGAAGTGCAATTTCGTCGATGTCGCACTTCAACTCCCAACCTTTTTTGCCGAGCGGCGCCACCGGTGTGCAGGTGGTGACCAGGTCGACCTGCAGCTCGGTCACGATGGTTGAAAGATTCTTTTCCGCCATGAGTTCCACCGATTGTGGAATGCTCAACCGGGTGACCAATTGGTAGCGCCGCGCGGCATCAAACGACCACTCCAGGCCCGTCGCAGCAAACGCCGAAGAAGACCATCCCAAAGCCAACAACGCCCAGGCCAACCCTCGCATACGCCCTCCCCTCAATGTGGGCCGCCGCGTTCAAGCGTTAACCGAGCCCGCCTCTACAGTAAGCCGCCCAGCCCGACGCGCAAAAACATTGTGTAAAGTGGCGTTTTGGTCTCACCCTCATCCCACATGCTCTTGGGGGATGCGCTCCCCCCGAGGCTCACCCGGATGTATGAATCCGGCTTCTTTCCCGCGGGAATGCCGAGAACGATGCGGCCGCCCGGCGCCAGATGCGCCGGCGCATTCCATCCATAAGAAGCCGCAATCAGCAGGTATGGCCCATGTCCCAGGGGGCGAATCGGATATCCGCCGATCGCCGCAAACGGTTGTGGGAACGCCGAAATCGAAGAGTTGCTGTCGCCGTCGGCATCCCCGAAGGTGACCGAATTGCCTGGGGTGATCGACAGGTCTGCCCCGAGGACGATCGCAGCGTTGTAAATTCCCGTTTCCACGCTCAGGCTGCCCGACATGCCGGGCGCTGTGACCAGATTGCCGTCGTCATGATCAAACAAGTTCGACACGGACAACGAAGGTCCAATGTCCGCTCCCACCAGGACCGTCACCGGCTTTTGATCGACCAGGGCCGCACCGTTGGTGAACGGCAGCACCTTCACCTTTCCGTCCATTTCCACGGCCAAGAAGATCGGTCCGTCTTGAACTTCCGCCAGCTTCTCGATCGCCGTCTTCACGTCCGCCGGCAGGCCCGCAGCCGATCCCTGCGCGACCAACTCCCGC
>SYKL01000208.1 GCA_005797785.1 Pseudomonadota bacterium
CAACAAGCTCAAACAATACCGCAGAGTCGCCACTCGCTACGACAAGAATGCCTCGCAGTTCCTTGGCTTTGTGTTGGTGGCGTCAATTCGGATATGGTTGATCTGATTTTGAAGACAGGCCCTAGTGACCTCGGAGGGCTGCTTTCCGAGAGCTGGCGCCTCACCAAGGAGCAGCTGCCGATGCTCCTTGCGGTGTTGGTGATCGCATTCGCCATCACCTTCGTCGGGATCATGGGGATCGAAGTAATCTTCGTTGGCCTGATCATGGTGCTTGGCTTGGTCGCCGCTGGCATCCAACAGGCGGCCGGCCTCTCCGAAGACGCCGTCGGCCTGATCATGGCGATCGTGCAAATTCCGATGCTGTTGCTGTTGTACCCCATGATTTTCGCCATCAGCTCGATCATGTACGTGATGATGGGCAAGGCCGGGGCAGCTGCCGCCCGCGGCGAGACGATCCAGATTGCCCCGCTGTTCGAAGGGATCGGGCGAAAGACGGCGGTTTGCACCGGCATTCTTTGCCTGGTGCTTCTGGCGATGCTGCCCGCCGCTCTGTTGTTGTACATCCCCGCCATCTATCTCGGGCTCCGTTGGTCCTTGGCGTTTTACTACGTTGCCGATACCAATCTCGGCGTACTGGATTGCATGCGCGCGAGCTGGCGAGCCACCGAGGGCAAAGTTCTCGATCTGTTCGTCAAGCAGCTGGTGTTCGGACTCATCGCCTTCTTCGGTGTTTTATTCACGTGCTACCTCGGCATTTTCGTGATCGGCCCGCTGCAGATCGTCATGAATGGACTCATTTATGTCCAGCTTTCCGGCCGCGACAAATCGGGGATGCCCGATCCCGACATGCTCGCCGTCTGATCGTCAACCGGTTGACCGTCAAGCGGTTGACCAGTTGAGCACTCAAAATTCCTGTTAACGCACTCGCCACACCTTCGTCTGATTGGACGGAGGTGTTTTGATGTGGTCCTTCGGTCCCATTCTCATTGGTCTGTGTTTCGAGGCTTCGGCCGCCCCCCCCAGCGAGGTGGTCGTTCACGAATGGGGAACATTCACCGCGGTGGTCGGCCCGGAAGGGACTCCGATCCCGTGGTATCCTCTGTCTGAACCCAGCGACCTGCCGGACTTTGTGCACCTCTGGAAGCCTCACGGCAAAGATGCCTTGGGTCCAACGACCATTCGTATGGAAACCCCGGTAGTGTACGTGCATAGCCCGACGGCGACCACGCTCGACGTCCGCGTCGCATTCACCCCCGCCGTCCTCGGGGCGATGACCGAGTGGTACCCGAACGCCGCCGACGACCGAAACACCCTAGAATGGAAGATTCTGCGGGTGGATCCCAGCGATCGGCGGAAGCTACCCAATGACCATACGAACAGTCATTACTATCCGGCTCGAAACGTCGACGCCGCCATGCTCACCACCCCAGAGGGGGAGTTCGACAAGATGCTCTTCTACCGCGGTGTGGCGAGCTTTGACTTACCGGTTCGCGTAACGCTCAACGCCGATGGCCTGACCGCCAGCGGCGAAGTCGGTCGGATGTTAGCGGTGGAAAAACGTGGCGATCACCTCGCCTTCGCAGAACTCATTCCGAACCACGCTACGGCGCGGCCATTCCACCCGGGCACCCAAGACGGCGCAGAAGAGCTCCTTTTTGATATGCTCGTTAGCAGCGGATTGTACGACGATGAGGCCCGCGCCATGCTGGACACATGGGAGCATACTTGGTTTGAAGACGGACTTCGCGTCCTTTATGTCGTTCCTCACGACAATGTCGAGACATGGATGCCGCTTACCGTGACCCCCGCCCCCAAATCGCTCGCGCGCGTGTTGATCGGTCGTGTCGAGGTGCTGACCCCTGAAATCCAGGCAGACATCCGAAGCTTGCTCCACGGCGGCGCGCCGGAACAAACGGCTTCCTTGTTTCGCGCCCACTACCCGCGGCTCGCACAACCCGCGCTCCAGCGGCTTTCCCAAGAGGGCGATCCAGCCGCCGCGGCCGTACTGGGTTTGCTTCAAGCCTTTGAGCGCTAATGGTCGCCCAAGAAACCACATGGGCGATTGCCGCGAAAAACGGCGACCGCCGGGCTTTTGAGGCGCTCCACGTGCGCTATGCGCGCATGGTGCACGGGATTGTGCTCGCCAGCCTCTCACCGTTCGACGCCGAGGATGGCGTTCAGGAGGTCTTTTTGGCCGCCTGGCGTCGCATCGAGGGCCTAGAGAATCCCGCAGCCGTCGGAGGATGGTTGGCGTCCATTGCCAGAAACTATGCGACCGACCACGCGCGCACCCGAAAGCGGCGCCGTCCGATCGACGCCGCGCTCGCCACCTGGGACAGCGGCCTCGCATGGATCGGCCTCGGTGCCATCAGCGGTGCGGAAGCCCGGTTGGACGCCCATCGAGTGGTTTCCGTCATTCAACGCCTGCCCGAGGCCTATCGAGAAACCCTGACTTTGCGGTTGGTGACCGAAATGACCGGAGAAGAAATCGCCGAACAAACTGGCCTGTCACCCGGGTCCGTGCGGGTCAACCTTCACCGCGGCATGGCGTTGCTCCGCGAGCAATTGTCGGAGCCCACGGAAACGGAGCTTCAACTTCGCACCCGCGCCGTTCGTTGGGGTTCGATCGGCCGACAACGGAAAGCTGCAAAACGGGTGGCGACGACGGTTGTCGGCCTGCTGATGGCAGCATCCATCGGCATCTACCGATGGGGTCGACCGTCCGTGGAAGCATGGACGTGGCTCGACGGCGACGGAGCATGCATTTCCGAGGATTGCCGCCTCGATCCGGGGGAGTGGGCCAACGGCACCGGCCAAGTGGCGCTGGAAAGGCTGGGTCGAGCAGCACTCGGGCCCGACACCCAGCTGCGAAGGGATTCCCTCGCGAGCGATCGCGTCGAGCTCACCTTGGAAAAAGGCCCATTGTTCATCGCATTCAACGGGGAGCCGCGGCAATTGGTCATTCATACCCCTGCGGCCGATGTGGTCGATCTCGGGTGCGCGTTCAATGTCGAAGTATCATCCGATCAAACAACCGTTCTCGTGGTACAGCAGGGGGTGGTCGCCCTCGAAAACCCCACTCGCACGGTTCGCGTTCCTGCGGGCGCCGCCGCCGTGGCCCGGCTCTCCGCAGGTCCAGGCACGCCTGTCTTCCTCGATTCGTCCAAGGACTTTGGCAATGCGGTCGATCGGTTCGACCTGGGGGGCGAAGATCTCGACAGCGTTTTGCGCGCCGCACAACGAAAAGACACCTTAACCCTTTGGAATCTGCTCGCTTCCGTCTCAGCAGAACAGCGCGCTCCAGTGATCGACCGCATGTTCGAGCTAGAACCCCGCCTCGTGGCGAAGGATCCCACCGTCAATGCGCAGCTGCGCTCGGCCTTGCAAGCAAACGATCCGCAGGCGGTCGAGGAAGTCTGGGCCACATTGAAGGAGGCTTGGGCGCGTTAGATAGTAAGCTGCTTTACTTTCTTCGTAGCCCCTGCTCGGGCGTTTTCGGGCTTCCGACTACGCCGGGTGAACCTGCTGTGCCAACCAATTCTGAAGCCCAATCTGCTGGATCGCCGTCTGTTGGGTCTCGATCCAGTCCACGTGCTCTTCTTCGGCCACCAGGATCTTCTCCAACAAATCCCGGGTGCCGTGATCGCCCACCGCCGTCGCGAGCGCAATCCCCTTGGTCAGCCGATCGATCGCGTCCACTTCCATCGCCAAATCGCTCGCCAACTGCTCTTCCACCGTTTCACCGATGTTCAGCTTGTTCATCCGCTGCACATTGGGGATCCCTTCCAGATACAGGATCCGGTCCATCACCGCCTCGGCATGCCGCATTTCGCCGATGGACTCCATGCGCAGGTAGGCGTGCAGCCGCTCAAAACCCCAGTTCTTGCACAGCTTTGCGTGAAGAAAATACTGATTGATCGCTGCGAGCTCGCCGGTGAGAACCTCGTTCAGAACTTCGATCAGCTTGGGATCACGGGCTTTCATGCGCACACCTCAGCGGGTTGACGCCCCCATAACGCGACGACGCCGACCACGCTGCCTACTTGGCGGAACGCACTTCCGCCGCTTGGGATTGCTCCCGGGCCACACACCGCGCCAACTCCTCGACGCAGGCCCCACATCCCGTGCCAGCCCCCGTGCGCCGCATCAACTCTGGCACAGAACAAACGCCCTCTTTCACCAGTGAGCGGGCGGTGCGATCCGATACCGAGCGGCAAAGGCAGAGGTACATGGAAACCACTTCTGGGCGAAGTTGAATTTCATTTTCAATACCGTACCGCCAAACGACCGTCAACTGGTGACCCAATTCCGAGCGAAAAGAGTCTAACGAAGGCCGGTGATCTGCCCGTCGATGACGTCGATGTGCTTCGCCTGTGGGACCGCAGGCAAACCTGGCATGCGCACGATGTCGCCGGTAAGCGCCACAAAGAAGCCGGCACCGGCAGACAATTCCACATCGCGAACATTGAGGGTGAAGCCACGCGGGCGCCCCACCAAGGTGGGATCATCGGACAGGGACGCCGAGGTTTTGGCCATACAAATCGGTAAATGGCCGAATCCGCGCTTGGTCCAGTCGGCGAGTTTGCGCTCGGCGGTGCGGCTCAACACCACCCCCTCAGCACCGTACATGTTTTTGGCGATCGCTTCGATTTTTGCCAACGGGGAATCTGAAGGTTGATACAACGTTTTTAACGGAACGTCTTTTGCCGACGCCATCACCGCATCGGCCAGCTCCGAACACCCTTCGCCGCCGGCGCCGTACGGATTGGAGTCGGCAAACCGCAAACCTGCTTCTGAAGCCCATGACCGCAGGACGGCGGCATCGGAATCCAGATCCCCCAACCGGCGGTTCAAGGCGATCACGGGTCGATGGCCAAAGCATCCCACACTTTCCACGTGCTTTTCCAGGTTGGCTAAACCTCGAACCAGCGCCGCGGAGTCATCGCCACCGCCGTGGTGCTTCAATGCGCGAATCGTCGCCACCAAAACCACCGCCGAAGGTGCCAGTCCGGCGCTCGCACACTTGATGTCGAAGAATTTCTCTCCGCCCAGGTCGAACGCAAAACCTGCCTCGGTCACCACCCAATCCGCGAGCCGGAGCCCCATCGAGGTCGCCACCACGCTATTGCAGCCATGGGCGATGTTGGCGAACGGACCGCCGTGCACCAAAGCGGGCGCTCCCTCAACACTCTGCACGAGGTTGGGCAACAGAGCGTCTTTCAACAGCGCCATCATCGCGCCCGTCGCACCCAATTGATCCGGGGTAACGGGGTTTTTATCCTCATCGTAGCCCACGATGATCCGACCGAGGCGGGCGCGAAGGTCGGCCAGATCCCGCGAAAGGCAAAGGATCGCCATGACTTCCGACGCCGCGGTGATGTCAAAGCTGGCCGAGCGCACCACCCCATTGCCGTCGCCCATGCCGACAACGATCTCCCGCAACGAGCGATCGTTCATGTCCATCACGCGCTTCCACACCACCTTTCGAGCGTCCATCCGCGGCGCACTCTTAAAGTGAAGGTGGCCGTCCACCATCGCCGCGAGCAAATTATGCGCGGCCGAAATCGCGTGAAAATCGCCGTTAAAGTGAAGATTGATGTCGTCCGAAGGAACCAGCTGACTCTGGCCGCCACCGGTACCGCCTCCCTTCACGCCAAAACAGGGGCCCACCGAAGGCTCGCGCAAGGCGAGAATGGCGCTCTCCCCTCGCCGATGCAACGCTTGCCCCAGGCCGATACTGGTGGTGGTCTTCCCCTCCCCTGCAGGAGTGGGCGTAACGGCCGATACCAAGACCAATTTCCCGCGGGGTGCAGCGGCGAGCCGACCCAACTCCAGCTTGGCTTTGTGGTGGCCGTAGGGGGACCATTCGGAGGAAGACAGGCCGAGGCGCTCGGCAATCGCTGCAATCGGTTTCATGCGACCGACCTAACCCAGTCCACCGCTCCCGGGTAGAAGAAAATAGTCAAGTAGTTGACCATCAAATCCTCCTCGCCATTTCGTGTATGATGGCTACATCATCATGGCTGAACACGATCCCACTCCCTCCGAACGACGACAATTCCAAATTCGCCACTGCGTCGGTGCAGGCGGATTCGGTGAGGTTTACGTCGCGGCCCTGCGCAGCGCTGCGGGGGTCACCACCGAAGTCGCGGTCAAGGTCCTACACGAAAACCTCGACCCCCATAGCCAGCCGGTGCAGCGCCTAAAGGACGAGGCACACCTGCTCGCAGCGCTCAACCACCCCACGATCGTGCGCGTCAACGACCTGGTGTTCCTGGAAGGAAGGATCGCACTCGTCACGGAATACGTCGACGGCGCCGATCTGGAGACCTTTTTCGAGGGAGAGCGCCTCCCACACCGCGCCCTGATCGAGGTCACGGAGAGAGTCGCCGAGGCTCTTCATGTGGCCTGGTCAGCGCGCACCCCCGACGGAAAGGAGCTTCGCCTCATCCATCGCGACATTAAGCCCGCCAACATTCGGATCAGCCGACACGGCGAGGTCAAACTGTTGGATTTTGGCATCGCGCGCACGACCACCGACAACCTCATTCGGTCCGCAAAAACTCAGGACAGTTCGGTTGTCGGCAGTTTGTTGTACATGGCGCCCGAGCGACTGGACGGCGACGCAGTTGTGGGCGCTGCAAGCGATATTTTTTCCCTCGGCGTCACCCTGTACCAGGGCCTCAGCGGCGCCTGCCTCTTCGGAGAACTTTCCCCCCGGGCGCAGTTTGGACTGGCCTGTTCACGAGATAAGTTTGACGCTTTCGTTGCGGAACATCTGTCGGCGCTGCTGCCAGACACACCCGCACCGATGGTGGATCTGCTTCTTCGCATGCTCGCTTTCTCCCCCGAAGAGCGGCCATCGGCCGTCGAAGTGGTTCACGAGTGCGAACAGCTCGCAGCCACACTTAGCGGATCGTCGCTCAAACGCCTGTGCCGCGATCATGTCTGGCCAACGCCGTCCGTCGCCGAGGGAGCCCTCGCCAACCGCACGATTGTGGAGACCACCCTCGGTGGCGTTGGACCGCAACACTTCGACTCCAACGTGCCCGAAAGTGCACGGCCTACTCTTATTTTGTCGCCTCGCGCAGTGCGCGACGCCGCCGCCGCTGAAGCCGCATCCCACGCTCCGTCACGCCCAAAACGCCGCGTCCCGTCGTTCCTGCTCGGCGCGGGCGTCCTGGGCGTCACCGGCACCGTCGCAGCAGTGGTCGCCGTCCTCGGCCTTGTCGGCGGTGGTGCGTGGTACTTTTGGCCGCGGCCCGCACAGGTCTCGGACGAGCCCGCTTTCGCCGCGCCGTTGCCCCTCGATCCGGTGGTGGTCGCGGAGCAACCCAGTCCCCCACCCACGGTGGCAACGGAGCCTGTACCGCCCACAGCGCCAATTCGTCCAACCCACACCGAAGTGGTGGCTCCTGCCCTCCCCAAAGTGGTGGCCGCCCCACCAGCGCCAGCCGAGCTCGGGTTTATCGAGGTCAAAGGAGGCGTTCCGGTAGAGTTTCGGTCCGGGACGGCCGCCCACCCCGCCGGGCCCATTCCCGCCGGCACCTACGAAATGTGGGCAGACTTCGGAGACGGCTTTTGGCTAAGCCGCACCGTGGTGATCAAAGGCGGCGAGAAAATCAGTATCCGATGCAAAAAGTCCCGTTCTGAGTGCCTTGTCGCTGCCCCATAGACCCCACGCGTCTCGCCTTGCCGATTTTCAACTATGAGTTTAGTAGAAGAGTTCGGAGGCCGGATGTGGCTATTGCTCAACTCTTCGGAAGCGGCGGACTACGACCCGGCGATCCAGTGCAACTCTTGCGAGGAATGGAATGCGCCACAGACGCCGTTTCCTTTGTCGGCAAACACTTGGTATGTCGGCGTAAAGGGCCTTTCCTCGGTGTTGATTTCCACGGAGGACGGCCTTCTCCTCTTGGACGGAGGCCTGCCGCAGTCGGCCGAGCTCATTGAAAACAACCTACGTCAGCTCGGTTTTCGGATCGAAGACGTTCGGTTCATCGCCACCTCGCACGCACATTATGACCACGTCGGTGGCGTTTCCGCCTTACAACGACACAGTGGCGCCGTCGTACTGGCCAGCCCTGCTGCCGCTGCCGCGCTGCGCACCGGAGGCCCTCTGCCGGATGATCCTCAATATGGACTCTCGGAAATGGGGTTTCCTGCAGTTTCGAATGTGAGGGAGGTCGCCGACGGCGAAGTGGTGCGCTTGGGGGGAGTCGCCGTCACTGCGCAACATACCCCGGGTCATACGCCGGGCGGGACGAGCTGGACTTGGCAGACGTGCCAAGCCGGCACCTGCATCGATCTGGTGTACGCGGACAGCCTAAACCCTGTATCCGACGATACTTATCGGTTTTCCGAAGGCATGGACCGGATTCTGGAGGGCAGCATCGGTCGGATCCGGCGTTTGCCGTGCGACCTGCTTGTGCCTGTTCACCCAGACTTTTCGAACTCAGACCCGACCGAGAAACTCGCGCCCGACCAAAATCCCTTTGCCAACTCAGGAGCTTGCCGGGCATACGCGGCCACAGCGCAAGCACGCTTGAAACGGCGCCTAAAGGACGAACGGTCGCGCTAGGAGAACCGCACCCAAGTGAAAGCGCGCCATAAACTGGAGGCGACTGCGACAAAAAGGGGGTGGTGCGCGGTACAGGAGTCGAACCTGTGGCCTTTGGCTCCGGAGGCCAACGCTCTATCCAGCTGAGCTAACCGCGCGCTTTCCCAACTTATCGTGTGCCATCGGCCGGGTCAATCCCCAGAGGGTGCCCCTTGAGACCACGCTTGCATCGCGGGCAATACTTCGTCCGCCCAAGCTCCCGTGGTCCGCAGGGTCGCAAACTCCTGGAACAAGGTGGCGATCACAAAGCAGAGCTCCTCATACAAGAACATCCGATCGTACAGCGCCTCTTCCCCGCCGCCGTCGACATTCTGCGGGAATTTAGCTCTCTGAATGTGCATTTCCGGGCCTTTCAGTGTGACCGAAAACTCCCGGTCGTCGCGCCGGAATCGAACGCGAACGTCCTGCAGGACCTTTCCGCCAACCAACGCGGCCCGAGATTCTAAGCTTGTCGAAGGATTTTCTCCGGTCATCACCGCCGAAATTTTGGTGTCGCTCGGAAGCCGAAACGCCAAGCGCTCGTCTACCCAAAGCTCAATGTCCCCTTGCTCTCCCAGCGAGAACTTGGCTTCGCGAGTTTCCGAGGCCCACCACAACCACACGTAAAACTCGCTGGCGAGGTGCGGCGGCGTTGGAAGCCCATCTTGAACAGCGCTCATGTCAGCTCCCCGTGCAGGGCGCTCGGCCCGACCGAAAGCAATTGGTCAACTCTGTCGGTATCTTCGACCCAATCGAGCGGCGACCAGGGAACCAACTTCAGGCCAAACGTTCGATAGAATCGTTTCTGGAAACGTTCGCCCGAGCCCGTCGATAAGGAATGCAGGATCAAGCTGCCGCCCGTGATGTTCCAGCAGCATTCCGTGGTACTCACCCGAGGAAACGCCCGCTTCAGCCAATCAAACTCGAGCTCTTCCTTGATTTGTTTGCGGACCCCCGTAGGACACCGCTCCAAATTGGCCTCCACACACCACTCTTGGCATTTTTTGTCCAAGGTAGCGCGAAAGAGGTTGGCCGGAAGGGACTTCTTGTCCACCCTCAAAGAAAACACGGCGTACTGATTGTACAACCAACGGTTGAAGTCAGCGAAGGAATTGTCCAGGAGGTTATGCACCTGAACCCAACCTTCCACCTCTTCTTTTCCCACATCGTTCGGCCGTTCGTGAAAGGAGTACTCCTCCAGCCGATCGCGGTATACATCCCGGAAATCCTCCGGAACATCGCCAACCACCCGAAAACGGCGAACCGTCATCGCTCCATCGAGGATTCCCAAACCTGCCTCCTACCCTCAGCCCTCGCGGAGATCGTGCAAAGCGTGGCGGAAAACAACCACCTCTGCATCCCCTTTGAGTTTCAGGCCAAATTCATAACGTCCGAACCAAGCAACTTGACCACGCAACTGCTCGCCTTCGAGCGTC
>SYKL01000209.1 GCA_005797785.1 Pseudomonadota bacterium
CATCCGGGTCGGGAAAAACCTCGTTGATCACAATCGAGGCCCCATCGCCACAACTCAACGCCCCTCCGGAATTGCTCTCCCCGGGAGTCGGAAGCGCGGGCACCTCAAAATCCGTTCCGGAAGCGTTGGTATCCACACCATCCACGGCTCGAGCAATGGATTCTCCATCTGCTGGGCCTGGCGCCAACGACGACGCCATGCTGCCGCCGTCGTCCAACCAACCGTCCGTATTCGTCGGACCGTAGATCACCGTGTCGCGGACCACATCGTCGCAGTCCACCAACCGAAGCCCATCCGCATTCGACGACGCATTTCCCAGAGCGAGACCCGAAAGTACCATCGGCGCTCCCGAAGCCGAGCCTCCCGCCCACAGAAAGCTTCCGGGACTCACCTCACCGGAGGCGAACTCCACGTCGCTGGAGAAAGAGCTGGTGCCATACTCAAGGCGCCAACCCGTGAGATCGACCGTTACACCACCAGGATTGTAAAGTTCAATCCATTCGTGGTCGGTGTCGGTGCCGTCGGGATTCGCAGAAAACTCATTAATTTTTAGCGTTCCAGCTATGTTACACGGTGTTTGCACCCCATTCGTTGCGCCAGGACTGGGTGTGCCCATCACCGCAAAATCCGCACCGGAGGCGTTGGTGTCCGCACCATCGGGTATCCGTCCCAACGACATGCCAGAACCAGACGTCAAAGCAAGGCTCACGGAGACCGCCCCAGTGTCGTCCCAAATGCCCTCAGAATTCGGGTCGCCGTACACCACCGAGTCGATGACGTCCGAACCCGAACGAAGCCGAATGCCATCGGAATTGCTTCCGGCATTTCCGAAACCGAAATTGGAAGCAGCGTTGAGGTCGACGCCTGCTAGACCGGAATCCCCCACAGTCAGGAATTGCCCAGGTGCAATCGTTGTACTCAACGGAAAGGTGTACTTGACTGAAAAGGACGAGCCGGAAACCGCAACCTCGATGGTCCATCCAGAAATATCTACGGAAGACCCTCCGGTATTCGTGATCTCAATCCACTCGTGTCCCGCATCCGTGCTGGCGGGATCCGGCAGAAACTCGTTGATTACAACACTCGCATAGGCCGAAATCGGCGTGCACAGTCCAAAACCAATACCCAACAGGCTTCGGCGCATACGCTCCTCCGAGCCCCATGATAGCGATGGAGAAGCACGTTCGGCGGAAATCTGGAGCGCATGTGATCGAGGTGGAGCAGCTGACCAAAGTTTACCGGGTTCCTATTCGCGAACCAGGAATCGTCGGATCGGTGACTTCTCTGTGGCGTCGCGAGTACAAGGAAGTGCGCGCGGTCGATGCCATCGACTTTTCGGTTGCTGCCGGCGAGCGGGTTGGGTTCCTGGGGCCGAACGGTGCCGGAAAAACCACCACCCTGAAGATGCTCACGGGCTTACTGCACCCTTCCGCGGGAAGTTGCCGCGTTGCCGGCTGGAAACCGCAAGATCGCCAACGCGATTTCCTGCGCACCATCACCTTGGTCATGGGCCAAAAACAACAATTGATTTGGGATCTTCCCGCGATCGAGACTTTTGCGCTCAACAAGGCCCTGTTCGACATTCCCAGCAAGCAGTACGCGGAGACCTTGTCTGAACTTACAAAACTCCTGTCTCTCCAGGAGTTTCTTCACCAACCCGTTCGAAATCTCTCCCTCGGGCAACGCATGCGCTGTGAGTTGGCTGCGGCACTGCTCCATCGCCCGAAGGTCCTGTTTTTAGACGAGCCCACCATTGGAATGGACGTCGAAGTTCAGGCGATCGTTCGACAGTTCATCATCGAGTATAACCAAAGGTATGAAGCCACGATCATGCTCACCAGCCACGACATGGCCGATGTGGCTCGGATGGTGCGCCGAGTGATTCTCATCGATCGAGGCGTCGTACGCTACGACGGATCTCTTGAGGGATTAAGCCGTGAATTCGGAAGCGGTCGTACCCTGGTCGTGCGAGGCAACGGTCCCGTGCTCGATCGGCTCGGATTTAGCCTCATGGAGGATGACAAACGTCGACTTACCATTTCCCCCGACCGTGTAAATGAGGTTCTCGGCGACATTCTTCGAGAGTTACCGCAAGTGGAGCTAACGGTCGTGGACCCGCCATTGGACGACGTTCTGCGCCGTGCATTCGGAGAGAAGCGTGAGTAGCCTTTGGCGGCACCTAAAAGCCACTCCCGCGATGTTTCGGGTCAGTCTTGCAGACACGGTCGCCTACCGGGCCGAGCTCGCCATTTGGGTTTTGACCGCAACTCTCCCGCTGGTCATGCTCGCTCTATGGGAGACCATTGCCGCCGGCGCTCCGATCGCGGGAATGACGAAAATCGAAGTCTCACGCTATTTTGCAGCGGCGTTGATCGTTCGGCAGCTCACCGGCGCCTGGATCGTTTGGGAGATGAATTTCGAAATTCGAAACGGCAGTCTTTCCGCGAAGCTGCTCAAACCTCTCCATCCCATTTGGGTGTGGGCGGTGTGGACCGTTTCGGCCATGCCCTTCCGAATGATCGTTCTCACCCCTCTTCTCGCGCTGCTCGCCTGGGCGCGGCCGGAGCTGCTCACCCTTCCTGCCGCGCCCGATCTGGCGTTGTTTGCGGTGAGTGTGACCCTCGCACTCGCACTCGCATTCTTGGTTCAAACTGCTTTCGGCTCCTTGGCGTTCTTTATGGACCGCTCGATCGGGATGTTCTCCCTATGGTTTGGGCTATGGAGCTTTTTGTCGGGGTACATTGCGCCCACCGCATTTTTTCCCTCATGGGCGCAAAACATACTTTACTACCTGCCTTTTCGCGCAACGTTAAGCATACCCGTGGAGATCTTGAGCGGACGTCTTCACGGCGGGTTGGCATGGCAAGAAATCGGCATTCAATGCGTATGGGTCTGCGTCTTTGGAATCATAGCGCGCACGCTCTGGAACACCGGCGTCGCCCGCTATGAGGCGTTCGGCTCATGATCCGCATTCTTTCAGCGCTTATTCGGGCATCGTTGATGGTATCGTTTCAATACCGCAGCGATCTATTTTTTGAAGCTGCAACCGGTATTCTTCGCTGTTTCTCGGCAATCGCTCCCTTGTGGCTGGCCTTTCAACACACGACCGCCATCGCGGGTTGGACACCGCCGCAAGCCATGTTGGTAATGTCGCTATTCCTTCTATTTCATGCTTTACAAGGCGGTTTATTCGAACCAAATCTAGGTGAGGTCGTTCAGCTAATCCGACAGGGAAATCTCGATTTATGGTTGATTAAGCCAGCCGATGCGCAGTTGTTGGTCAGCTTGCGGCGCATCGATCCTTCCTACCTCTGGGATTTTGGCGTTTCGATCCTGATGGCCGGGGTGTGCATCGCCCAAATCGGTCCAATTTCAGCTCTCGACGCCGCCCTGGCAGCGCTTTTAGCTGTCAACGGCGTGTTGGCCATGTATGGTCTGTGGATGTTGGCGATCTGCACCAGTTTCTATTTCGTTCGGGTGGACAACCTCAGATACCTGTTGACCACCGCCGCCGATGCCGGCCGCTGGCCCGCGTCTGTGTTTTCCACCGGAATTCGCTGGGCTTTAACGGCAGGAGTTCCCATACTGTTGGTCACCAGCACACCCGCAGAGGCGCTCCGCGGGCAGTGGACGTGGACCACCGTCGCCGGATCGCTCGGGATTGGGCTCGCTTTTGTAGGTCTGGCCCGCGTCGCATGGATGCGCAGCCTCGCTTCCTACACCTCGGCCAGCTCATGAACGACATCCTGGTGATCGGCGGCGGGCTCATGGGCTGCTCCGTCGCATGGAAACTGGCTCAACGCGGCCGCACCGTTACCGTACTCGAACGCGCTATTCCAGGCGCAGAGGCCTCCAGCGCGGCGGCCGGCATCCTTGCTCCGGGCACCGAATGCTGGGATCAGCCCGAGCTTTTCCGGCTAGCCACAGAAAGCCTCGCGCGGTATCCGATCTGGGAGGCCGCCCTCAAGGCTTTAAACCTCGATATCCAGCTACGACTAACTGGACTGCTTCATTTGGCCGTCGACCCCGACGGGTTGGAACTTCACCAACGAATGGCACATAGTAAGGTGCCTTGTCTATCTGAGCCTCCGTTCGCCGTCCCCTGGCTGAGCCCAAACGTCCGGGGAATGCTCTGGTTCCCAGAAGAGGGCAGCGTCGACAACCGACTCCTGATGACCGCGGTTCGGTCTGCCGCCGAGCAGGCGGGGGTCCGCTTCGTGCTGGGGCACGAGGTACAAGAGCTCCTCTGGGACGGCGATCGCTGCGTTGGGGTTTCAGCGCATCCTCAAGATATTGTGGCGAAAGAAACCGTCGTTTGCGCCGGCGCTTGGACCAGCGCACTCGGCGGTCCGCTTCGGGATCTCGGGATCATACCTATAAAAGGCCAAATGATGGCTATCCAAGGGGCGAACCCCTGCGTCACTTTCGCGCACGGCCTTGGATACCTTGTCCCGCGCCACGATCGAACCATCGTAGGATCCACCACCGAAGATGTAGGCTTTGATCGCTCCCTCACCGCTGAGGGGATCGCCCATCTCGCGAACATCGTGCACACCACCGCTCCCAACCTGGCGAACAACCCCGTTCTGGAAATGTGGTGCGGGTTTCGACCCACAACCCCAAATAAACGGCCCGTTATCGGCCGTTTGGGTGACCGAGGACCCTGGGTGGCATCCGGGCACTACCGCCACGGCATCTTGCTCACTCCGATCACCGCCGAATTGCTGTCGGCCATGATCTGCGGTGAAAGCCCACCCACGGATCCCACGCCGTTCACGCCGTGAGCATGCCCGCTTCGATCGCCTGCTCTACCAGTTTCAACCCTAAATCCACCGTCTTCTGCCGCCAAGCGGAATCCGACGGCGAGAACGCTTCGCGCAACTTTCGTTTTGCTCGCTCGGTGGCCGGATCTTTCATCCCCCCCCACTGATGAGCCTGGTTTTCGGTGCGAAGAGAGCCGATGATGCGCAGAATGCCGTAGGTACCGAACTCCGCCGTCAACACATCATACGACGCCCTCGGAAAGCGATGTTGCAACCAGGCTCCCATGCCGCCGCGAATCTTGTAGGACACCCCATCCGAACTCCAGGGTTGCACCCGATCGGCCCCAAACCGCTGCGCGAGCCAAGCCGCCTCCGGGGTGCCCGCCGCGCGGTCCACCAACAGCTTGTACTCCCCACTTTTCCCGAGACCGGTATGAAAGTCGACGTGGATCACCCGATCAGCCTGACCAACCAAGGTCGGCAGCACTTGATCCAGTACTTTCATCGTCGCGCTTGGCCCGCTGCCTCCAAAAAACAGTCCACGCGGAAACTCAAATTGTCCTCCTGCGACCGCATCTTTCAGCGCCGGCAAGCCATGCCGAGCGATGTTCCATACGGCCTTTATCAAGAAGGGCTCGAGACTCATCGGCGGTGAAGGCGGGTTCAGCAACGGATCGAGAAGCGCATATTTCTCAGGAGCTCCACGATACTCTTCGCCGGGAAGCAGAAAATTTCGGTTTAAATCTGCATTGTCTTCGTTGACCCGGCGAGTCCAGGCAAACCCATAGGGGTTCAACCCATGGATCAACACCAACGCCGTATCGTTGGGCGGAATAAATCCACCGAGGCGCTCCTCCAAAAGAGCCGCTTGAACGGCCGATCCTAAATAGCCCTCCACTCCGTGAAGACCGCTCGAGACGATCACCACCCGACGCGGGTCCGGCTGGCCAAACACCGCAAAGTCGATGGTGAGCTCTTCCCCCTGTGGGCCTTTGGCGTCGATAGCATAGGCATCCAGGCGACAATCCAGGGCCATCGCCGAGGATCGGAAGCGTGCCCGTGCGGCAACATAGTCAGGGGAAAAGGACGAGGCGTCAGACATTCCCCGAGGCTAACGCGAAGCCGGCGGTTCTCCCACCCAAGCCATGGACGCCACCGTCAAATCCGTGCGTTGCCGTCGGATGGTCAACCGCACCCGCTCCCCGCGCCAGACGTCCACCACGCCGTCCGAATGCTGAGGCGGCCCATAATGCGATGCCCAGATCTCCAAGAGGCGGTCAGCCGTCGAAGCCCCTCGAAAAACCTGCAGAACGGCAACCATCCGTCCATCCGCATATTCGTAAGTGGTACGTTCCACGTCCAGTCCGGCGAATCCAGGTGCCAAGACTTGGTAGTGCTCTCGCCCCGGGCCATTTCCACCTGCACGCACCGACTCAGGCGGAGCATCGCCCCAACGGACGTCACCCCAGCCCTCTACACCATCCACTGAAACTGGCTCTGCGGCAGCAACCGCGCAGAACCAAATCACTTGTGTCGGTAAACGATCCGGCCTTTGGTCAGATCGTAGGGGGACACTGCCACGGTCACCCGATCACCAAGCACCACGCGAATTCGGTACCGCCGTAGCTTACCGGCAAGATGGGCATGCACATCCGTGCCCGCTTCGGTCTGAACCAGAAAGTTTCCACCAGGAAAAACCTCCTTAATGGTTCCTTCGATCTCAATCAGGTCATCGGACGCCAAAGACACCTCTACAACGGCTGCCCTGGGCTATCCGATCCGCCGTGCGCCGGCCACTCTGCAGCTACCGGCGCCGGCCCGGACGTCCCCGATCATTCCCATGCTTTGGAGCTGATGATGCTGGGCGCTCGTCCCCATCATCGCGCTCGACCTCGGAGCCCTTGTCCGGATAGTGAACATGAACATCCGCACGAAATGCCTCGAACGTCCCATCCAAAATGGATTGTCGCATCCGGTCCATAAACTGGTGAAACCACGCAATGTTGTGCACCGCCACCAACGTCATGCCGAGAATCTCCCCCACGCGAAACAAATGGTGGAGGTACGCCCTCGAAAACGTCCGACAGGTGTAGCAAGAGCAAGAAGCATCGATCGGATAAAAATCCCGCTTGTACCGACTGTCCGTCAGGCGAATTCGACCGCGCGAGGTGTAAGCCACCCCTGAACGCGCATGCCGGGTCTGAATCACGCAATCGAACATG
>SYKL01000023.1 GCA_005797785.1 Pseudomonadota bacterium
GCGACGGCGCTCGCCCTGACGCTGCCAACCATTTTCATTGGGTTTCAGCTCGATGATTGGTGGCAGCTTGCGTATTTGAAAGAGCACACGGTGGCAGAGAGCACGAAAAACCTATTTCAATTTGTGCCGCTGCCCGATGGCGTGGGAGCTGCGCTTCCATGGTGGTCCGATCCGAATCTCCAACTGGCGTTCTTTAGGCCGCTATCCTCCTTTTTAGCGGCGTTGGATTGGCGATTGTTCGGCACCTGGGCGATGGGCTACCACCTTCACTCCCTGTTGTGGTTCGTGATTCTGATTGGAATCACCCGAAAACTATTCCATCGGATCCTGCCTTTTCCGGTGGCGGTGTGGGCGACGCTGTGGTTTGTGGCGGACGATGTCACCATTTTTCCGGTCGCATGGCTGGCCAACCGAAATGCATTGCTGGCGTTAGTGTTCGGAATGTATGGGCTGTATCGGTATTTTGACGGGCGAGAGAGCGGGAAGCTGTGGATATGGGCGGCGCTACCCGGATGGATAGGGGCGTTGCTTTCTGGGGAATTCGGACTGGGCGTGTTTGCATATGTAGCGGCGTACGAGGCGTTTGGTGCGAAGGAAGGATGGAAAGAGCGTCTGCAAGGGCTTGCGATCCCGGCAGTCCTGGTGGTTTCCTATCTCTTGTTCTATCGGAACGCCGGTTATGGCGCGATCGCCAGCGGCGCCTACCTGGATCCGGGCCACGAAACACTGGACTGGTTGATGACTGCGCCTCCGCGAATGAGTGCGTTGCTAGCTTGTTTGTTGGTGGGACTGCCGGCAGACTGGTGGATGGTCGCCGAATGGCTGAAGCCCGCCCTGGTGCTCGGTGGAATCATCGCCGTAGGTCAATGGATTTGGCTGTGGAAGCCCCTGTGGCCGCAGATTTCAGGTGACGAACGTCGCTGGTTGACCGTGATGGGGTGGGGGGCGTGCCTCGCGCTGATCCCCGTGCTCTCCGTGTTCCCCGCAAATCGCCTGCTTGGATGGGCCGCTTTGGGCGGCGCGACCGCGATGGGCGTGGTGGTGCGGCACGTGCGCCGCACCGGCGAGACCGAGCTGGACCCGGGTCCGCCACGACGGATGTTCATTTTTTCTCTTGCGGTGGCCACCCTGTTTGCGGCACCTTTGGTGTGGTGGGGTCAAGCACATCTCGCTCGGACCCAGACCCAAAGGCTCGAACAACGTGCGCTCCAGGCGGAAATCCGCCCGGGCGATCGGGACGTGTTCCTCCTCGCCGCTCCCGAGCCGTTGTCCGCATACTATCTACCGGCGATTCGGTTCATGCGAGGTGAATCACTTCCGATACGGTTTACCGCCTGGTCGCTGGCCATGGCGGAGCAGCGGGTGACGCGCACCGGCGAGTGGAGCATCGAGATCGAGGTTATTGACGGTCGAATGCTGGATACAGAGTTCGAGCGCCTGTTGCGTCGGCGGAGGGTGACTGCCGGGGAGGAGTTCGAAAGGCAAGGATATAAGGTGAAAGTGTTGGAGTCCGACGACGTCGGTCCGACAAGGGTAGCTTTCTCCTGGGAGACGGCGGAGTCTCCGGTATTTTTGGCGTGGCGAGACGGGAAACTGAGGCGGATTGAACTGCCTTCTGTCGGTGAGGAACTGGTGTTGCCCAACCCCGGCAGCCTGTGGCTCGACGCTCCCTAGGGCGGGCTGGCACGCGCGTTGCAATGTCCCTTCGCAACACACAGCGGGAGGGGCGCCATGAGTCAGGCCAAATCCGGAAAAGCGAGCGACGAGCGAAGCGGCGGCGGCGAAGCACTTCTTGGGAAGTACCTTCGCAGCATGGGCTCGATTCGTCTACTTTCAATGGACGATGAAGTTGCCGTTGCCAAGCGCATTGAGGCCGGTGGGCGCGAGGGCGAACACGCGAGAGCCGAGTTGATCCGCGCCAACCTTCGCTTGGTGGTGTCGATCGCCCGCCAATACAGCTACCGCGGCCTGCCGATGGCGGACCTGATTCAGGAAGGACACATCGGCCTGATGCGAGCGGTCGAAAAGTTTGATTATACTAAGGGATTCAAGTTTTCCACTTACGCATCCTGGTGGATTCGGCAGTCGATGATTCGCGCAATCGAATCACAGATTCGAACCATCCGCATTCCAACGTACAAATTGGAGTTGGTCAACCGCATCAACCTGACCCAAAAGATGCTGTTCCAGCGCCAAGGAAAGGAGCCTTCGCTCGCGGAAATCGCTCACCACCTCGATCTTCCGGTGCACAAGGTGGATGCGCTGATGAAGCTCATTCGGGAACCCACCAGCTTGGACGCCGAGGTTTCGGACGATTCGGATTCGACGGTGATGGACTTTGTGGAGAATCCCGATGCGGAAGATCCGTCGGGCGCTCTTGAGAATGCCGATTTGCGCGAAGACATCGCCGATGCGTTGGCGACGTTGACGCCGCGCGAAGAGAAGGTGATTCGGATGCGGTACGGCATCGGCGAGCCTTCGCAGTACTCGCTCGAGGAGATTGGCGCTCGGTTTTCGCTGACCCGGGAACGCATCCGTCAGATCGAGATCAAAGCGCTCCGTAAGCTCCGCCATGCAAAACGACGGAAGCAACTAGAAGCTTTCGTGGACGTGTAGCGTCCAATAGACAAGCGCTTGACTTTTTATGAAGGGCAGGGGAGCTATTCTCCCTTGCCCTTCTTCTTTTGGTTCTTTTCGGTGGTGGGCTCGGGAACCGGGGTGACGGGCGGGGTCTCGGCGGGGGCGCCCATGAGTTCCAGGGCCCGAGCCATGATCATCTGCTCCAATTCGGCAGTGTGATCGGCTACTTTTTGCTGGCCGAGCATCGCCCCCTGTTGTTGGAGGCGAGGTAGGGCTTCCACGGCCTTCTTTCCCGTAGGTGTTTGATAGAAGGCGATCATGTCTCGCAATTCGGGTTCGGTGAAAGTATCGGTGTACATGGTCACAAAGTCGGGGCGCAATGCTTCATAGCTCAAGTACTTGCCTAGAAACTCCCGCATGACTCCTTCGTAGTCGGCCAACATCGGGTTGGCGTCCATCTGCGATTTCAGCATGGTGTCGGTGGAGGACTGAAGCAGCTCTTCCATGCCCATCATGTCAAACAGCTGCTCGGCGGCGGCTTGATGCGAAGGCGCGGGGGCTGCAAATGCGAGTGACGACCAACAGAGCAGGGCGACAGCGGCGAGAGAACGCATGAAAGCTCCAGAACGGGTTAGAGAAAAAACAGGCCAGCGTAAACTTTAGGATCGATCAAGGTTCCTTGCTGGCGGCGCTCGGTGAGCCATGCGCGGACTTGGGTGCGCGGAACGAGGTGGGTGACGATCTCCTCCTCGCCGGGAACTCCACCACCGGGGCCGGTTTTGGTGAGACCGCGCGCGACCAGGATCGTGATGATTTCGCTGGCGAGACCCGCGGAGGAAGGGCCTTCGGCGACGATCTCCATCTCCGCGGCGGTGTAGCCAGTCTCTTCCTCGAGCTCGCGGAGTGCGGCGGTTTCAAGCGCTTCATCGGCGAAATCATCGCCGACCAATCCAGCGGGAAGCTCGATGACCGCTTGGCGAACGGAAGGTCGAACTTGCTCAATCAGCACGACCTCGTCATCGGCGGTGAGGGCAGCGATCACCACGATACCGGTGATCTTTTGGCGCTCGACATACTCCCAGCCGTCGACGCTGACCAGCCGAAGAAACCGGCCTTCTCCGAGGATTTGCATCGTAGTTTGCCTGAGACTCATGGAGCCGAAAATGTGGAAAGCGGAAATAACCGAATCGGTTTGGGACGACCGCAGGGCCGAGGGTTTTTGGCCGCGGAAATGCGGTCACGTTTTTGGCTCTGATGAAACGGCGCTAAAAGTGGTACATCAAAAAAATACGGATTCAGCGATTTTTGATGTACCAGTGGGTGAGCGTCGAAAAATGTTGTTACAATGAGGGTTGATCCTGGCCGGCCAAATCCCGCACCCGGCCCTGAGCTGCCATCCAATCAATGAACGCAAGGTTGAACGCAGCGATCGCGTCAATGTGCGAAAGCGCCGTTTCTGACGCACGCGCCTGCGCTTCCACCACCGGCGAATTATCGGTCAAACCCTGTACATAGCGTTCTTCGGCAAACGCCAATTCCTGCTCGGCGACCTTCTGCGCTTCCGCGGCGACATCGAGTCCTTGCCGCGTTTGGCGGAGGGTGATCAATGAGGTGCGAAGTGAAGTTTCCAAGGCGACTCCAATGTCCTCTCGGGAGAGTTCGGCGCGGGCTTCGAGTGCGCGGCTTCGTCGGATCGCCGCGGCGCGGCCAAGCCCGGTGAAGATAGGTAGAGAGGCAGTTAGCCCAGCTTCCGCAGTGGGAGTGGGACGCTGGGCGTCGCTTGCATATACCCCGCTCTCTGCATAGGCGCCCAACGTGGGAGCCCAAGTGAACTCGTGGGATTTACGGTCTAGATGCACCGCCCAAAAGGTGTGCTCGGCGGCTTCCCAGTCGGGATGGTTCCGTCGAGAATCGGCGATCGCCAAGTACAAATCGTCGTCGGTGGGAAGGGCCGCGTTCGACCAGGGGGTGACGGGGGCCACCCCGAGTGGTGCAGGATCGAGGCCGATCTGCGCTACCAACGTCAGTTCTGCGGCCTCGCGGTCGGCTTGCGCAGTGATCTCACGCTGTTTGTCCTGCAACCAGCGCAATCGGGCCCGCGGTACATCGATGGGAGGAGAAAGGCCAACGGAGACCCGATCTTCCGCGATCGTCAACAAGCGCAGACTGCGCTCGGTGAGTAGATGGGCCGTGGCAAGCGCCTGATCCGCCTTTTGGACGGCCGCAAAACTGGCCGCAGTTTCGGCAAGCGCCGCCTCAATCTGCGCTTCTTCCGCCGCCGAGGCGCCCTTGGCGCGGTGAAAGTCGGCGGCCACGGCATACACCGTCGAGAGATCGAGCAGGGGCACGTCGAGGCGCGCTTGTCCTACGATCTCCTTGAACATTCCGGAGGTTTGCAGGCTGGTGTTCGCGTTCGCCTGCAAACCCAGCGAGGGCAGCAAGCCCGATCGCGTGATTCCGACGGTCGCTTTGGCGGCCTCGGTCTCCAAGCCAGCACCAGCGATGTTCCGATTGTGGGCGAGCGATAGGGACAACGCTTGCTGCAAGGTGAGCGGATCGGCCTGCGCCGATCCGGCCCAGAACAGCGCCAAAAGGCTGGTCGCAGCGGCCACTACCGGGATGGGTTTGCGCCGTTGTAGCCCCCGCGAAATGGCGGCATAGAAAACCGGGGTGACATACAACGAAAGCACAGTCGCTACCGCCATTCCACCCACGACCACCACGCCGAGCGGGGCCCGGCTCGCGGAGCTGAACCCAAGTGCGATCGGCAGGGCCCCCCCGATGGTGGCCACCGACGTCATGAGAATCGGCCGAAAACGGAGCAACGTGGCTTGCTCTGCTGCCTCCCAGGCGCCGAGATCCGGCTTTTCCTCCCGCAGCTGGCGCGCATATTCGACAATCAGAATGCCGTTTTTGGTGACGAGCCCCACCAGTAGGATCAACCCTACCTGGCTGAAGAACGAAAGGCTGGTGCCCGTGATCCATAGGCTCGCAAAAGCACCGGCCAACGCCAAGGGTGCGCCAAGCAGGATGCTGATGGGATCGGTGAAGGAGTCGAATTGGGCGGCCAAGATGAGAAAAACCAGCAACAACGCGAGGATCAACACCAAGGAAAGCGCCGCATTGCTCTCCTCGAAGTCCTTGCTTTCTCCAGCCAATGCGGTTCGAAACCCCTCGGGAAGCTCTTTTTCTGCGACCGCGGAGATTTGGTCAAGTGCTTGACCAAGTGTGATGCCGTCGAGGTTGGCGCTGATCGTCGCTGAGGGAGCCCGGTTGTAGTGATAACGGGAGGCCGCGGCGCTTTTTTCGGTGCTGTGCAGCAGATTGGAGAGCGGGATCATGTCCCCGTGCGCGGAGCGAACTTGCACCGAAAAAAGATCGTCGGACGTCCGCCGATCTTTGCGTTGGAGCTGGGCAATCACAGGGTACTGTCGGGTGCCGCGTTTGAAGTGAGCGAGTTCTCGGCCGCCGGAGAGCACTTGAAGCGACCGCCCGACATCTCGAATGCTGACGCCGGCCGCGGCCGCTTTTTCGCGATCGATCGTGAGCAGAAGTTCGGGTCGATTGAGCTTGAGATCAGGGTTGATCGAAGTTAATCCAGGGATTTTTCGCATTTCGGCGACGAAATGGGGTAGTTCCGCGGCGAGCTTCTCAAAATCGGCGTTTTGAATGACGAATTGGACCGGTGATCCAAAACCTCGGCCCACTGTGGTGGGTTGGACCGGAATGGTCATAAACGCGGTGACACCGCCGAGCCGCTTTTTAACGTCGTTGAGGATCTCGGCCTGGGATCGGGTGCGCTCCTCGCGGGGAACCAGCGGAAGGATGAACATTCCGGTGTTGGCGGCGGCGGCGGTGCCCCCCGGGCCAGCGCCGATCCGGGTGAGCACGCTCGTGCGCTCGGGGACCGCGGCCATTAGTTCGGGTTCCAACTCCTTCATTCGCGCGTCCATGTAGTCGAATGCGGTCCCTTCGGCGGCGAGGGTGCGCACTAATATCAGATTGCGGTCTTCGATCGGGAAGAACTCACGCGGCACGTTGCGGTACGAAAGTCCGCCGATCGCCAAAGTGATCGCAGTGACGGCGACGGCCAATGCTGGAAACCGTAGGAAGACTCGAAGCGAACTTCCGAAGCCGCGGTTCATCCCGTCGAGCATGCGGCCGGTGATCCGATAGAAAGCGCCTCGTTGAACGTGGCCTTTCAGCAGACGGGCGCACAACATCGGAGTGAGAGTGAGGGCTACCACCGCGGAGAGGATCACGCTCACCGCGACGGTAGAACCAAACTCTAGGAACAACCGACCGGAAGTCCCACCCGTAAAAATGACGGGGATGAACACCGCGACCAACGCCAGAGTGGTGGCGATGACCGCAAACGCGATCTGCTTGGTGCCGACAATGGCCGCTTCGAAGGGCTCCATTCCCTCTTCGATGTGGCGGTACACATTTTCGAGCACCACGATGGCGTCGTCCACGACCA
>SYKL01000210.1 GCA_005797785.1 Pseudomonadota bacterium
AAGGAGGGGTTTTCGGTGGTGGCACCGACCAGGGTCACTAAGCCGCTTTCGAGGTGGGGAAGCAGCGCATCCTGCTGGCTTTTGTTCCAACGGTGAATTTCGTCGACAAACAACAACGTGCCGCGTCCGGCCATACGTTTTTCGATTTCGGCGCGTTCGAACACCGCACGGAGTTCTTTGACCCCGTCCAACACGGCAGACATGGCGGTGAATGCGAGATTGGCTTTGGACGCGATCGCTTTGGCGAAGGTGGTTTTGCCGCATCCTGGAGGGCCCCAGAGCACCATCGAGCGGAATTTTCCGGCTTCGATCGCCTTTCGCAGGGGAGCGTCCTCTCCTAGCCACCGCTGATGGCCGAGCATCTCTTCCAGAGTGCGGGGGCGAAGCCGATCGGCGAGGGGGGCTAACGGCATGGGGACCTCAGCTGCGGGCGGTCGAATTCGATCACGCTTGAAACACCACCCGCTCAAATAGCGCTGGATCCTCTAACAATCGCGCAGCACCGTTGGCCACGCACCGCATCGGCTCATCGGCTTCCAATACGGGAAGACCGCACGTCTCGCGAAGCACTTGGTCCAACCCACGTAACCGTGCGGTGCCGCCGCAGAGGATCACGCCGCGTTCGAGAATGTCGCCGGCGAGTTCGGGAGGGGTGAGCTGCAATACTTCAAGCACCACCTCGCGAATGCGGGCGATGGTGTCGGAGATCGCGCCGCAGACGTCGGACGAACCGATGTCCAACTCGCGGGGGCCGCCTTCGGCCAAATCCCGGCCGCGGATGCGGGTGATCAACGGGGGATCTACCAGGACGGCGCAGCCTGCACGCATTTTTACGGCTTCGGCGGTGCGATCCCCCACCAACAATCCATGTTTTCGACGAAGCCAGGCACTGATCGCCTCGTCCAGCGCATCGCCGGCGATGGGGATCGACTTGGAAACGACCATCCCACCGAGGCTGATCACCGCAACTTCGGTGCGCCCGCCACCGACATCGATGATCATGCTGCCAACGGGGCGTTGGACCGGCAGATCCGCGCCGATCGCCGCCGCCATCGGGCTCGCCACCAACAGCACATCGCGCCCGCCGGCGGCGCGCGCCGACTCTTGGACTGCTCGGCGTTCAACCTCGGAATGCGAGGGAGGCACGCACACCAGAATGCGCGGCCGGAGCAGCGAACGCCCTCCGCCCCGGGCAAGCAACGCGCGAAGCAGCTGTTCGGTGGCCTCAAAATCCTCGACGACGCCGCCGCGCACCGGTCGGATGACCTCGGTGCCAGCGGGAGTTTTTCCGAGCATCTTCTTGGCGTCTGCGCCCGCGGCGACCACGACGCGGCCTTTGGCCGTCTGCTGGGTGGCCACCACCGTGGGCACCTCCAAAATCACGCCTTTACCCCTGGCGATCAGTCGGGTGTTGGATGTACCCAGATCGATCGCGAGATCGGCGGTGCGGCGAAACGCGTTGGGAAGGGCCAATGGGGATCAGTGCTTTTCGGGAGGTTTTTCAGCGCCCACGATGCCCACCAGCTCGATCGGCTTGCCCATCATCGCCGCAAAGCGGTCGCCCTCCGCATACATCGGATGCTCCGACGTGGAGATCTCCGTACGGCCGTCGCCCGTCACGGCGACAATGGAGTAACCACCGCTGGAATGTGCCACGTGCTCCAGCTTGGTGATCTCGTCGAACTTGATGCGATCGGTCGAGGGGCCGGAACGGTACTGGGTCGTGATCACCACCGAACGGGTGTCCTGATCAACGAAAATCGCCTGATCCGTAGGCTGTTGGGCCGAGATGAAAAAGCCGATTGCCGCGACCATCGTCATGAAGGTGACGCTTCCGAGCACCAACAATGGGCCGTAGCTACCTTTAGAGGCTGCGAAATCGTGAAAACAGGCCTTGCACCGGAAGGCTGACAGGGGAACCTGAGCCTGGCAGGATGGGCAGGTTTTCGTAGAGGACACGGGCGCTCCCGGGATCGGATTCGGTTGGGCCCAACAGAGCCGGTCCGTCGCCGGTTGTCAAGGGCGTTGTGGTCTAGGTTCCGTCAGGAACCAGCTCGCGCCCAGGGTCGCCACCACTCCGCCGGCGATCCACCACCAGTCGTCCAGGTACAACCCAAAAGCGAGTCCGAAGGCTCCGATGCAAAATAGGACCGCCGTGCGATAGTCAAGTGCTTTACGATTAGGGGTCGCCATACACCCACCGGTAGGCCATCACAAAACCGAGCACGCGACGGACGTATTGGCGGGTTTCGGTGTAACCGACGTCCTCCGAAAACTCGTCGGCCGGAGGGGGCTGTTCGAAGGCGGCCAACCAGCGTCGAACCGCCGTTTCACCCCCGTTATAGCTGGCGATCACGGCGGGGAGGGAGTCGTCGGAAAGCGTTCCTTTCAGTGACTCATTTTTCATGCCCAATTCAGCGGTGCCGAGCGCGGCATTGTACGGCGCCCGGTAGAGATCGTCCGGATCGAAGGGAGAATCGCCGAAAACTTCCTTGTGGATGCGTTCGGCCTCCTCGGGCATCACCTGCATCAGCCCGCGGGCGCCGGCGATCGAGGTTACTTCCGGCTTTAATGAGCTTTCTGCCGTCATGATCCCAAAGGGGACCAGCGGATCCAGGGCGTAGGGAGCGGCGGTGGCGAACACGATCGATTCCTCGGGCATTGGGGTGCACGCTTGCTGGGCGACGGGATCCCCGCCTTTCCAAGGGCTGACGCAGTATTTGGAGGCCAACGCCTGCCCACCGACGTAGTCGCCGGCGGCGATCAGCGCGTGGGCTGCCGCGAGCGAGCCATCCTTTCCACTGGAGGTAGCGGCCGTTTGGATGGAGGCCAGTTCCGCGCGCGCCCAACTCTTGAATCCGAGGGCGAGCAAGGCGTCTCCGCGTTTGACGTCGGTGCGGGACGCTAAACTGGCCGGCCATGCGGGACGTTCCACCCGTGGCTGCTTTGGAAAGCGGCGCTGGAGCTTCTTCGCAGCGAGCCAAGCGTGCCCGGAGACAGGATAGTCGCTGATCACGCCTTCCATTGCGGTCTTTTCACCCGCAGCATCGCCGGCGAGCCCCTTGGCCCGAGCCCGCCAATAGGCTGCGGCCGGAGCCAAGCTTGACTTGGGTCTTTGAGCGATCAGCGCATCCAGATCTTTGCCCATCGCGGCGGTGTCGCCCAACTTCCATGCGGCGCGCGCAGAAAACCACCAGGCTTCATCCAGGTGTTTGGACGATGGACGCCGGCGAATGTGTGCGGCAAATTCCTCCCGCGCTGCCTTCCAGTCCCCTTTGTCAAACTTCATGTATCCGAGTTTAAACGAGGCGAAATCGGCGTCGCTGGTCTCGGGATGCTGGCTGTCGACGCGCTTGTAGATCACCGCTGCGGCGTCGTAGTCACCGGAACGCGCCGTGGAAAGCGCATATTCAAACAGATCGGTGGAGGAGCCCGTGCACCGATCTGGGGCACCGAGCGCAGCTTCGTAGCCGCTTCGGGCACCGGCGTAATCGCGGGCGTCAAAGCGCGCTCTCGCCAATTCCAACTTGGCGGATCGGGTGGTGGGAGGTTCGACGGCGGCCAACTGATCGAGGCGCGCTAAAGCTTCGGTATGCTGGTTGTTTTTGCGGAGCGCTGCGACGCGATCGCGGACCAACGCTCGCCCCTCGGAGGTGCTTAAATCCGGTACCGGCGATCCGAGTTTCTCCAGGTGTTCCGCGGCTTTCTTGGACCAGGGCCCGGTAACGCTCTCCGCCCATAGGCGCCGCCAAGTGGGGATGGCTGCCGCCATGTCGCCGCGGCGCTCAGCACCGATGCACAGCCAATAGCGTGCTTCATCCTTGACTTCGGTGTCGAGCAACGCGCGTAGGTCCTCGCGTGCCTCCAAAGAATGGTCGCTTTCGATCAACAGTCGGGCGCGCAATAAGCGCAGCTCCAACCCCGCGTCTCCAGGGAGCTTCAATCCCTCCATCACTGCCAAGGCTTCGCTAGGGCGCTGGAGATCCGCCAAAGCATGTGCCCGCACAAAGCGAGCATAATCCCCGAGAACGCCGTCTCCGACGTTCGCCAACGCCGCCGCAGCAGCGGTGGAATCGCCCAATTTTTGGAGGCAGTACCCCGTGATCAGACGTTCATCGTCCTGATCGGGTTGCGGAATTTGCTCCAAAGCACGCTTGCAATCGCCCATCGCGACCGCGTCGCTAGCGGGTTTGGGCACTCCCCAGGCCAGAGCCATCCACAGCCACCACAAGGTGCCTCCTCGCTAAAATGACGTTCCGGTGAGCAGATACAGAGTTCGGGTATCGGTAGGACCGTAGCCCCCGGGGGTGAGCCCGACCGAATAGCCCGCACGGGCGGTGATCGGGAGCCCCCATAAAGCGACCGCGGAAAGACGGATTTCGGCTCCGACGCCCACCAGCGAGCCGTCGAAGGCGTCCTTCCAAGTGTCGATGGTGGTGAAAGCGTTGCCGGCGTCCACGAAAACCGCCCCCGAAAGTGTGCGAAGGTAGACGGGGAAAGTTCCCCACCCCCGCTCTATACGCCAGAGCGGTGCCCGATATTCCACTCCGGTCAGCCAATACATGTCACCGGAATCTGCACCCAGCGGATAACCTCGGACCATTCGGAATTCATCCGGGGTTGCGTAGGCTGCAGCGTCGCCGTAGTTGCCGCCAAGCAGGTAGTTGCCCTGGAATTCCGCCGCTCCAAAGGTGACGCCACCGGCGAGACGAAACGCAAGAACGTGGTTGGGAACCCACGGATTGACAACATATTCTCGCAGTTCGCTGGTGAGTTGAACCTGGGTCAACCCCTCCAATTCGCCGTCGTCGTTTTCGACCCAGGTCCCGAGGTAGGGATGGAGAACGCCGCCAACGAGCGAGAAAATCCTCGCATCCTCTGGGCTGACCGCGTAGGCGGTGCCGCGCCCCCACGAGTAGCGCCAGCCGCCCGCAAGCGAACCGATGTATCCCTGCGTTGGAATCGTCTCTTTTGCTGCGCCGCTGGGGATTTCGTTGAGGGCTTGCCGATAGGTCAGCGAATAGCGGGCGAATACCGAAGTGCGGTAAGTATAGGGGTAGGAGACCGAAAGATAGCCTTGGGTGCGGTTTTCCCAGTAGCGCTGGCCGCTGGCAGTGAGGACCGGATCGCCGTTTTCGTCGACCTCGTCGGTCTCCAGGCCAATTTCCCCAAAAGGAACGGCTGAATTGCTCGCTCCGGCGGAAAAGACGGGAAGCCAGCGGTTGACCACGAGATTGGCACCCCACCCCACGTGATCCGCGTCGGTTCGATAGGTGATCTTGGCGTCGTAAGCGATGTATGCGAGAGTGTCTCGGCCGCCGGTGTAGGCCTCGAATTGAAAGGACTGGTAGGCGCCATTGCCGCGGGGAATGACCTTCAGCGTTTTGGCCTCGTAAGGGGTGAGCTGAAAACCCGGCAGCCAATACGTTGGAGGTAGCGTTCGAAGAGGATTATAGCGCTTGGGGGTGATCCGAAACGGATAGTCGCGTTCTTTACCAAATACGCCTTTGGCGTCGGACTGCTCGAACAGATCGGTGCTTTCGCCGGGTTGCTGGCTCAATGCAAACGCATCGACATGAATGCCGCCGGGACGCGCGTGCACCGGCTCCCCGACCCAGGCTTCCGCATTCTGGGCGACCACCGGTGCTCCGACCCAAGTGCTCAACGGAGCGCCGGAGTCCAACGGCCGAGGGAGAAACCCGCGATCGATGGGAGTACTGGCGGTGCGATCGAGCAGACGAATCTCCCAGCCGTCGCTGCTGTACTGTTGGTACGCCAACCATCGGCCGTCCGGACTCACGGACGGAGTGGACGCACCGGTGGTGACGTTCGTGACTTGGAACAGGTGCTCCGTCGCGACCTCGATCGCGTAGATGTTTGGAATCCCGCTTCGATCCGACGTAAAGAACAACCACTTTCCGTCGGCGGACCATTCTGGATCGCGATCGGAGGCGCTGTCGGCGGTGAGCCGGCGGAGGGGTGTGCCTTTGAGATCGTACAACCAGAGGTCGCGCCGGCCTTTTTCCATGACCGACACCGCGAAGGTCTGGCCATCTGGAGCGAACCGCGGAGTGGAATACTGGATGTGGGTGGTGTTTTGGGTGCTCGTC
>SYKL01000211.1 GCA_005797785.1 Pseudomonadota bacterium
CAAGCGCGGGGGAGGTTCGGTTTTCGCCAGAAGACGGCCATGCCTACAATCCAGTCTGGTCTGCAGACGGGAAATATGTGGCGTTCGAGGTTAATCGTTACGATGGCGGCAGCATTGACCTGTTCATCTCTCAGGTGAGCGGTGCAATCGCCAAAGACGCGGTGAAAGTGTCGTTGCCGGGTGGGAGCAGTAAGTTTGGCGCCAGCGGGCAGGTGGTTTCCAATCCTACCTGGCATCCGAGCGGAATGTCGGTGTTTGAAGGGAGCAACCAGGGCGGCATGTACCGACTGTACATCTATGCCCCTGGCGGCGCTTCGGCGACGGAACTCTTGAATACGACGCAAGCACCAGGAAACCTCACTTTTCCGGCGATTTCGACCGACGGCAACCTGTTGGCGTTCGTGTCCAGCCAGAGTGGAAATGGGGATTTGAGAGCTTGGAATCGTGGAACGAACAAGGTTGGTCAGCTTTCGAGCTCCGACTCGACCGAGTCATTCCCGGAGTATTCTGCCGATTCTAAGCGCATGCTGTTTACGCGGCAGCAGAATTTTACCCAGGACATCTTCGAGCTGGACCTTGCCACCAACACCGAGAAATCGATCGTGAGCGGCAACGGGGATCAGACTCGCGCGACCTATTCCGCCAATGGTTCGGTGGTGTACTTTACTTCGGAGCGAGGCACGGATCAGTGGGACATTGCCATGGTCGATAAGGCTGGTGGCAACAAGAAAATTCTGGGCAAGGATGTGCGGCTTCCGTTGCGCCAGCGCCCTGCGCTCACCCCTGATGGGCAGTGGGCAGCTTGGGTTTCGGCTGACCCCACCAAGGACAGCAAGATTGTGATGGCGAAGCTCGACGGCACCAAGACGGTCGAGATCGCGACCGAGTACAAGGGCTGCGGAGAACCCGCATTGACCCTTCAGAACGGCCGCGTGTTGTTGGCGTTCACGTTCCTTCCGGCGAGCGGTGCCGACTGGCGCCACCTGTTTGTGATGGACGTGACCGACAAACTGTAGTGAAGGTAGCGGTTCGTCTTTTGACGAACCGTTCGATACCGCAAGGCTCGTCGAAAGACGAGCCTTTTGTGTTTCGCCCCTAGAGGGTAAGGCCACCGTCGACGTCGATGCATCGACCGGTGAAATAGTCGCATTCTACGATGAATTTCACCGCGGTGAAAATCTCCGCCGGCTTGGCCGCGCGACGCAAAGGAACGCCTTTGAGCATTCCTTCCAGCACTTCCGGACGCATGGCCTGCAGGATGGGGGTATCGACAAATCCCGGAGCGACCGCGCCTACGCGAACGCCGTACCGTGCAAGCTCGATCCCCCACAGCTTGGTGTCTGCGATCAAACCTGCTTTTGCGGCCGAGTAGTTGCTTTGGCCAACATTGCCATGCCGCGCAATCGAGGAAATGTTGACGATCACCGATGCCGGCGTCTTGGTTTCGATCACCTTGGCGGCGAACTCCCGGGTGCACAGAAACGGTCCGGTGAGATCGACAGCGATCACCTGGTTCCACGCTTTAAGACTCATCTTTTTGACAGTGCCGGTTTCGGCATCGGGCTTGACCAGTAGGCCATCCCGGAAAATCCCGGCGTTGTTCACCAGGCCATTGAGACCGCCCAATGCCGTGTGTGCGTCTTGAACGAGTCGAACGACATCGTCTTCATTGGATACATCCGCTTTGAAGCCAACAACCTTGCCGGTGAGTCCAGTGGCTTCCGATTCTGTTGCAGCGATAGCCTCGTCCGAGACGTCGCAGAATGCGACAGCGGCCCCGGCTTTAGCAAACGAAAGAACGAATTCGCGGCCCATTCCCGAGCCGCCACCGGTAACCAGAATCTTGAGGTCGTTGAGTTGCATGGGATCTCCAAAATATTAACGGAGCGGCCGCGTCTAAGGCGGCCGCGAATCAGGAAGCGTTGAGCTTTTCTGTGACGAAGGAATACACCCTTTCTAAAGCCTTCTCCAGGCCTGCAGGCTCGCGGCCGCCGGCCTGAGCCATATCTGGCCGTCCGCCGCCTTTGCCCCCCACCAACGGGGCGATCTCGCCGATCACCTGGCCTGCGTGCAAGCGAATGCCGGCGATGTCCTTGGACGCCGCGGCCAACAGGGTGACCTTGTCTTGATCGCGGGAGCCTAGTACAACAAGGCTAGAACCTAATTGATCCCGCAATCGATCGGCTTGCTCGCGCAGGTCGCCGTTGAATTCGGCGGCGAGCACTTTGATCCCGTGGAAATCGCGTGCCTGCGACAGCAGGTCGCCAGCCATTCGCTTCGCCGCGTCCTTTTTTAGGGCTTCGACCTCTTTCTCTAAGCTGCGGCGCTCTTCTTGAAGGCGAACGATCGCTTCCGGAAGCTGATCGGGCGCAATCTTGAGCTGCCCAGCGGCTTTTGCGAGAAGGTCGCTCTGGGCGTGGATCCACTCCAGCGCCCCCTCGCCGGTTTGTGCTTCGATACGCCGTACGCCCGCGGCTACGCCGCTTTCGGAAACGATGCGCAGCAGGCCGATATCTCCGGTGCGCCCTACGTGGGTCCCGCCGCAGAGCTCCACGGAATAGCCGGGCACCTGTACCACCCGAACCAGGGAGTCGTACTTTTCGCCAAACAGGGCCATCGCACCTGCAGCTTTAGCTTGCTCCAACTCTTGCTCGGACGTCTCCAGGTCGGCGTTGCGCAAGATCTGCTGATTGACCTGGGCTTCGATCGCCACAAGTTCGGCAGGCAGGATCGCTTTGTGGTGGGAGAAGTCGAATCGAAGGCGATTTGGACCGACCAGAGAGCCTTTTTGGCTCACGTGATCGCCGAGCACATTGCGGAGCGCCGCGTGCAACAGATGGGTGGCGGTGTGGTTTCGGCGGATCCGCGCTCGGCGCTGCGCATCGAATGTGGAATGGACGGAATCGCCGACGTTCAGGGTGCCGGCGCTCAGCGTCCCTTGGTGGAGGTGCAGACCAGCGGCCTTGGTGGTGTCGGATACGGCAAAAGTACCGTTACCAGTGCCGATGGTGCCGGTATCTCCCACTTGACCTCCGCTTTCGGCGTAAAAGGGAGTGCGGTCGAGCAGAACGACGCCGGACTCGCCAGCGGAGAGGGATTGGACCGCTTCCGCATGAGGTTGGCCGTCGACGCTTACCGTGTTCCGCACCAAACCGACGATAGTACCGACATCTTCGGACCGCTCGTATCCGGTGAAGCTGCTATTTCCGAGATCGTGCTGGAGCTTGAACCAGAGTTCCGCAACGGCTTGTTCGCCGGAGCCCTTCCACGCAGCGCGGCCGCGGGCGCGTTGCTGATCCAGGGCGGAATGGTAGCCGGGCTCATCGACCGATACGCCATTTTCTTCGGCGATCAACTGGGTTAGATCGAGTGGGAAGCCGTAGGTATCGGAGAGGGTGAAAGCCACATCTCCCGACAGAGTTCCGCCTTTGCCGGCGCGGTCGAGCTCGTGTTCGAGAAGTTTCATTCCGCGGTCAACGGTGGACCGGAACCGGCCTTCTTCGCCTTGGACTACCTCATCGATGAAACGGGTGCGCTCTTGCAGTTCTGGGTAAGCCTCCCGAAACTCCGCACACACTTGATCGGTGACGTGGTGAAAAAAGGGCTTGTCGAGCTGGATCTTGAGCCCGAACCGGATGGCGCGCCGCATGATCCGGCGGAGCACGTAGCCACGACCTTCGTTGGAAGGCATGACGCCATCGGCAATCAAAAATGCGGTTGCTCGGGCATGATCGGCGATGACCCGGAGGGCGGTGTCTGTTTCCAGGTCCGCGCCGTAGCGAACGTTGGCAAGGGCGCTGGTGCGGGCGATCAACCCCTGAAAGACGTCCGTGTCGTAGTTGCTGTATTTGCCCTGCAGGACCGCCGCGATGCGCTCAAGACCAGCTCCGGTGTCAATCGAGGGGCGGGGAAGATCGAGGCGTCGACCATCCGCTGTCTGCTCGTACTGCATGAACACGAGATTCC
>SYKL01000212.1 GCA_005797785.1 Pseudomonadota bacterium
CTACGCGGACAGGGCGTCATCCAGCAATCTTAGTGCAAACCGGATTTCGGAAGACCGCTGTGCGAACGAGAGGCCGTTGGCAGTGGACAAGACCGCTGAGATTCGTGCATCCATGTCTTTTCGACGGTCCAGGTTTCGAAAGCTACCCCACAGGGTGACCGCAGCGATGGCATCGGCGAAGGTGGATTTTTCCGCCAATTGTCGCGCTTGTACGTACAGCGTATCCCCAACTTCCAGCTCGCCTCGGCCCCAGTGGATCGCCGCCAAGCGTGCAAAGAAAAAAGAGCGCCAATGGGGAACTTCACCCGCTTGAATCTCTGAGAGTGCTTCCTGGTAGTGGGTGCGCGCTGTGTCCAAGTCGCCGACTGCGTGGGCGACAGAACCGCGATGCCCGCGAAGAAACGAGTAATGAACATGGGTCTTGGAGGTATTCTGTTCGAGTTTGTGTTGAGCTTCCCGGAGTCTGCCTTGGTCAAGGTCCAGGCAGCCCCACCACGCCAAGGTACCGTTTTGATCTGGGGAGTTCAGCGGCCGCTGAAGTTCCAGTGCGGCGGCGAAATGCGATGCGGCTTCCGCGGGCCGCATGAGGTCGGTGGCGATGATCCCAAGGCACTGTAATCCCGCTGCTTCAAGGCGACGATTTCCGGTATCGTGATTCCCGCGAAGGGACTCGCGAAGGTGTGCGATCGCCTCCTCGTGCCGACCCAACCAGTGCAGAAACAGGCCGGCGTTGAGTAAAAGCAGGCTTCGTTGTCGGATATCGTGACGGGTGATCGATTCTGCACGGATGAAGGCGTTCAACGTTGTCGTCGGATCGTCCAAGTGCGTCAGGGTGCCAAACAGGTTGTTCAAATTGCTGATCTCAAGGTCAAGAAATCCGAACGCCTGCGCCATCGCCGCGCCCTGTTCCGCAGCGGCACGCCACTCGTGGAGGCTGGAGGTACGGTGGGCGTGGCTGGTGATCGCCCGCGCCTCGACGTAGGGTTTTCCGCTCGCGCGACCGTGAGCCACGGCGCGGTCACGGGCGTCCACAGCGGCTTCTGGGTCGAGGCGCGATAGGAGGGTCGCGAGCGACCCCCAGGTGATGGACAGCATCGTGTCCGAGGTGCTTTCACGGATCACCCGGCGAAAATCACTTGCAGCATCCTCATATTTCCCTAGGAAATAGAGACAGACCCCGCGATTGTGCACCAGTTCGTGCCGCGTCTCCTCAGGCATGAGGTGTTCGAGGCTGAACAGGCGTTGAATGAGTTCAAACCTTGGGAGCGTGTGCTCGGTGATGGCCTGTTTGGAAAGCAGAACCCCCAACTTGAACGCGTTCTGGGGATCCTTAGGGAATGACGACGTCAATGCGGTTTCAAAGTTGCCGCGGTCGAAATGCAATAGGCGCAAGGTGCTGTGGCTGTTGGGGCCATATAGGAGATTAGCGAAGTTCGCTGCATGTGCGGCGAAAAATGCGGCATGTCGTCCGCGAAAGTTCTCCGTCGCGTCGGGAGTCAGGTGTTCGGCTGCATAGGCGGACACGATCTGGAACATTTCGTACCGCGGGTTTTCTGTGAGGGCTTCGGATTTGCGAAGGAGAGATTTGTCTTTGAGCGCCCGCAATACCTCGATGATGGTGGCTTGCGGCAGGCCGACGACGGCCTCGGCCGCTTCAGTATCGAACCCGCCAAAAAACACAGAGCAGGCGGACAGTACGGTCTTTTCCTGATCGGTGAGGCCTTCCCACGAGGCGGTGAAAGCGGCGCGTAAGGGTGAGTTTCGCGTGTGTAGTCTTTCGGTCAGAGCGGGCAACGAGAGAAATGCCGCACGCGCCGCGGTGAGTTCGATGCCCAACGGCAGAAAGTCGAGTCGTGCGAGGAGGTTGAGCAGGTCCGGATCTGCCGGATCGACGGTCCCTCCGGCGCTGCGAGCGCGTTCCACGAACAAGGCGATGGCCGATTCGGCGGGCATCGCCTCAAGGGCGACCACCTGTTCGTCGGGGATCCACAAGCGTTCTCGGGTGGTGATCAAGTATCGGGTTTCGGGTGCCTCGCTGCGCCACCGCGCCAGGCTCAATTTTCCTTCGGTCGAAAGAGCCTCAGCGTGATCCAGCACCAACAATGTGGCGCCGCGGCGCGCGAGGGTTCGGCTCACCTGGGCGTCGATGTCGCCGCTGGGGGGGACGCCCAGCGCCCGGAGTATGGTTAACCCGAGGGTGGCAGTAGTTTTATAAAGGTCAACCCACCACACTTCACGGAATGAGTGTTCGTTGAGGGAGCGCCATGCCAACTCGTGCGCGATGCAGGTTTTTCCGGCTCCCCCCATCCCAAGAATGGAAACTACGGAAGAATTCGCCATCTGCGCGCGGACGCGGGCGATTGTCGATTCACGCCCGTGAAGTCGTACCCCAGGCGCGGCCAGATTGGTGATCGGGGTCGTTGGTTCGGCTTCTTTGGTAGATACCGGCAAGGCGGTGGCGTCGGAGATCTGGTAGGTCGCGCCAACGGTGATCCGGTACCCATCCGCAACGGCGGCGACCGCCAGACCGGTGGACTCCAACACGGTTCGCAAGCGATTGATCGCTACATACAGGCTGTTGTCGCTGCTTGGCGGCAGGTATTTCCGTTCCCAGACCCGCAGGAACAGGGATTCGCGATCGGTCGGGCCGCCGTCCGCGAGCGCAGACAGCAGGCGAAACTGTAGAGGGGAGCGGTTGAGTTGCGCGATACGCCGGCCATCTAGCCAGACCGAGGAGGTGGGGTGGTGCAGCAACAGTATCGGGCTCCCTTCGCCCGCGAGGTGCTTTGTGCTGGACTTTGCCAAGATTCGGGAAAGGAACGCGCGAAGGGGTTGTCGTTCGGGGTACGGAACCCTGTTCAGGTGTTGTTCGAGCGCACAGAGAGCAGAATAATCTCCTTGATCGGAGGATTTTGAGAAGCGTACCGCGGCTTCGAGAGCCAAGAGGTCGCACCGCTCGGTGGCCGTGGGGCCGTGAATCGGTCGCTCGAAGGCCTGACTGAGCAGGCGAAGTTCAACGAGAGCGTCGGGGTAGCCCTGCTCGGTGGCAATCTTCTCCACCGTGGCCAAATCGCCGAACTTGTCGTCGGCGTTGCGGGCGCGTTGCAGTCGGGCCTGAACCTGCCCGTGTAGGTCGCCTAGAAGTTCGCTTTCAGCGAGCAATCGTGCGACGTCGGTCGGGTCCCCTTGGCGGGCGGCGGTCAAGGCGCGCGCGCGAAAGACGGCGTACCGCCAGCGAGGCGTGGAGGCGTGGACGGAAGCCAAGCGAAAGGCCTGGATCTGATCGTCGCTGTGTCCGTTTGTCGCGGCCCGCTGGGCCCAAACCAAGGCGGCTTCACAGGCGATCGTTGGGGGGGCGGTTGGAATCCACTCTTTGAAGCGGATGTCGTCGGATGTTCGAATCCGCCAGCGCAATAGCTCCAGCTCGGGCGCGTCTGCTGGTGGTGGGGCGGGCGGCGGAAGTCCGAGTAGACGACAGGCGTCCCAGGCCTCGGGTGTGCCTTCGTGGAGCGAATGGGCGCGAAGGGCCTCCAGGTCCGCCAGAGCGTCTCGTGCGCGTCCAAGGGACAGCGACAGCAACGCACGGGTGCGAAAAAACTCGGGGCGGAGATCGAGCGGTGGCGCGGGCAGGGATTCGAGTACGGCGATGCCTTGCGCCGCGTGGTTGCACTCCAGCAAAGCGTAAGAACGACGGTAACTACACTCCAGACTCACCCGTTCCAACGCAAGGCGCCGAAAGTGGCGCGCGGCGCCGTGCCACGCCGTTTCGGCTTTTTCGTATTCGCTTCGTGCCTCAAAGATGCGCGCTTCCGCCTGTAGGAGCCATGCGGCCAATAGCTGCCCTTCTCCGATAATAATCTCTCGAGCCTCGACCAGTTCTGGTGGGCCCGCCCTCCGAAGGCGACCCGCTTCCACCATGGCCAGCGCCCGAAGTGCGGGACAATCGAGTTTCGCTGAGGCTTCCAATGCCACTTCAGCAGCTTTGAGCGCCTCAAGACTGCTATCCAGAGTGGACCGTCGCCAGTGCGCAAAACCCGCTGCGATTTCTGCGCGTTGTTCCTGCAGATCGGTGGCGAGCGCCAGAAGTTCGTCGGCTTGGGTGGAGCAGAAACGGGCCAAACCACCGGTGGGACAGTCCTTTACGAGTGCCCATGCAGCCACCCATGTCTGAAGTTCTGGTGCTTCGTTGGGCGCCCTTGGCGCGCCCGTAGCAAACATCGTCAGTATTTGGGAATCCAGGCGCTCCATTGGGGAGTGTGAGGCTCTTGCCCAATCCAGCGTGTACGGCATTGCGTCCTCGATGGCGAATCCTACCCCAGCCGCGCCGCAGTCCGCACACGGGCCGAAATAAGCTGGTTCTTAGGACGTACAGCCGCGAATGTGCCGAGCGCCCGGGGGAGGGCGCCTGGAACGGATGCACAACCCCTGGCACGCGACAACCACTACGGAAGTAGTCAACGTATTGACAACTCGGTCCATTCAGGCGCGTGGGCGAGGCCACGGCCACCACCGGGGCGTCGTGCGTTGATACTCTGCATAAGCAGGGTACTTTGAGGCGGAGTGTTTCTCCGTGAAGCGGGTGGAACCGTCGAAGAGCAGAGTCAAAAGGACGGGGCCGATGATGCTGACATTGAGCCAACCGGCGCCGGATCCGACCGAAAAGAGGTAGAGCGTCCACCACTGCGCCTGCTCGAAAAAGAAGTTGGGATGACGTGAAATGGACCAGAGACCGCGGGTATTGAACGGAGGGCTTACTGTTTCGCCGCGGGCCTGTTTTGCCGCTTTGTATTGATGAAAGTCCCATTGTTGTTGGTCGGCGGCGGCTTCGAAGAACAGAAAGACGGTGAAGGCGACCATCGCCAGGGCGTCGAATGCGCCGAGGGGTGCTCCGTGATGTTTAGAGGCTTGCCAGGCTGGTAATGCGAGTAGGCCCAAGAGAAGGTGTTGGTAGCCCGCGATGAACAACAAGTTGAACCATTGAAATTGCGCTGGGGTTAGCCGCGCACGGACGAGAGCCCAACGGTAGTCCTCCTCTCCAGGCCGGAAACCTCCCTTTCGCCAGAGGTTGTAGGTCAGGCGAAGACCCCAGGCGGTCGTGAGGGCGAACATCCACCACAAGCGCGCGTCGGAAAATCCGGTTGTATACCAGAAATATCCAACGTAAATCGGCGGAAGGATGGCCCAGAGTCGGTCGGTCCAAGAGACCTCGCCAGTCCAAAGCGAAATCCCCCAGCAGAGCAGGGCGGCTCCGAATACGCCGACTCCTAGGGCCAAAAGACTGCTCACAAATTACTCAGTCTGGAAGTCGTCGACCGAGAAGTTGAGCTCGTCATCGTCGGCTTCGACGTAGTAGTCGATCGACGCTTGCAGGGGAATTCCCGTGGTTTCGTCGTAGGTGACGTTGATCACGTCGGCGGTCGTGTACGCATTTTCCAGGATTTGGAAGAGGCCGTCGATGGTCTGAGCATCAAAACCGTCGGATACGGGCTGTTCATCTTCGGTGTAGTAGGCGTGATCGACCTGGTTGTCGACAACGAAGACGCGGGCGGGTCCCGTGACACTCTCGGGGCAGAAACAGCCGTAGGTGAGCACATAATCGTAGGTTGAGGTGTTGGTGGAGGTCCACAGAGCCCAGTTTTCAGAGAGCTCGGCGTTCACTACGTCGGTATCTTCGATGTCGGTGTCTTCGATGTCGGTGTCGCCGGTATCTTCGGTGTCGGTAACATCGGTTTCATCGGTTTCGTTCGCAGGATCCGTGTCGCCGGTGCAGCCTGCAAGTGCGATCCAAAGGCCAAGAAACTTTGCGTTCATCCGTTCTCCTTCGCGCCCCTGCGAGTGGTGTATCCAACTCGTGCAGCCTTGGGAACGGTCCGATGACTTTCAGTGCTAGTCTAAGAGCGGGGCCACGAGGAGGCGTGGATGAGGTACGCGGTTTGGTGGGCGCTGGTGGGATGTGCGAGCGAGGAACAGATTCAAGCCCGTTGGGAGTCTTTTTTAGACGAAAACACCTCGTGCGAAGTGGCGGAGGATTGCGCCCTCGTGTCGCCCGGGTGCCCGTTGGGCTGCGCGACCGCTGTTCGTGCGGATGCCGTGGATGAAGCGGAAGAACTCGCAGCCCGACTGATTCGTCAGTATGAAGCGGGTGGTCGCAGCTGCGCATACGATTGCGTTGCGTTCGAGGGCGTCACCTGCGACGCGGGGCGCTGCGCATTAGTGCCGGATCAGAATGGCGACTGACGATCCGATAGAGCGATCCTGCATCTTTCGCCACCTTGGGCGTCGACGAAGGCGCCGCCGACCCCGTCGTCGGTGCGCCAAATGCGAATTTCACAGACGTCACCAGCGAAAAACGGCTTTCGGAACATGGCCTCACATCGGCGGGCGAGCCCCCAACCGGGCAGCGTTTTGAGGACAGCGTCCTCAAACAACCGTGGATAAACAAGCGACTTGACGTGCTGGTTGGAGTCCGTGTGGCCGATGCCGAAGGTGATCGGGTGCGAACTGAGGATTTCACCGGCGGGTGCGCCGACGTCGGTGTAGGTCCTCCAATTCCATGCACCTTGTGGCATAGCGCCAGGAACGTCCAATACCCGGCGCTCGTTCGCAGCGGCAAACAGTCGCGTGTAGACATGTTCGGCGTAGACCCGACCGACCGAGACGGTGGGCGCATCGGCGGCGGTGGGCAGGTAGGTGTTACCCTTCGGTGCCGAGAGGTCACACCACATTACCAACACGATCTTTTCGACCTCCCCTCGGGCGTTGCGCACGGCGGCTCGATGCCAAGTACCTACGGTTTGCATAGGATCGAAGACGGAGATCGGGCCCGGGTAGGCTTCAAGAATCAGGCGTCCGAGGATCGGCACCATCGCCAGAGTGTGGCACCGCACGGAATCGTCGGTCGTTCCCCAACCTTTCCATGCGGAACTGCCGAGCGCATGGGGGATGCCCGTCAGTATCGCTCGTCCGTCTTGGGTGACGTCCTCGAAACGTAGGGGGACAAGAGCGGAATGACGGCCACCGTCGATCGTTTCGGGTACGGGCGGAATCGAGCTCAGCATGGGTGCAGAATACCGTGGGCGGAGGACGGTGGCGAGGACCGCGACATGGGTGTCATGGTCCTGGGGCGGAATTCCATCCCCTATGGCGCCGATGTCATGGTGTGAAAAGCGGGGGTGTGAAAAACGTACGTTCTATCGTTAGCGATTCGATAGGGAATAACGGAGGCCAGGCGGGGCGTGACATGAATGTCGCGGTTTTGGGAGCAAGTTCTGGAAACACTTGAACGAATATGAGCCTTGTCGTGTTTCTTATATGGTTTTGGCGATCTGGATGGGCGTGGCACGCTTCCTGCAATGTGGGCTGCGGAGACGCGAGAGGGGCACCGGCAACGGACCCACCGCAAGAAACGCCCGACTCCCTTTGGAGCCGGGCGTTTTTGTATCCGGAGAACGGGACGATTTCGAGGCATCGCGGTATAGGCAACGGTCATGAGCCTACTTCCAGCAGATGTTCGTACAAGCGACCTTCCCCTCGATCTCACCGCGGCGGCACGCGATCTGTGGCCCGGTGGTACGCTTGATTTCTGGCAGGGAAGGCCTGCTCCAGAGCCGGCGCGTGTGTTTTGGCCTAAGAGCGAGGCGGAAGTACACGCAGTACTAAAAGCTGCTTCTGAAAGCCAGATTCCGGTGACCACCTACGGTATGGGCAGTGGAGTCTGCGGCGGTGCTCGTGGCCGAGAAGGGGCGTGGGTGCTGGATACCAAGGCGATGGACGCCATCGGGCCGCTCGATTCTGACCGTCGAACGGTGGAAGCCCAAGCGGGTGTAAATGGTCAGCATCTGGAAGATTGGCTGAATGCCCGAGGGTTTACGTTGGGGCACTCCCCTTCGTCGATCTGGTGTTCGACCGTGGGTGGGTGGGCTGCGGCGCGGAGCGCAGGGCAGTTCAGTAGCCGCTATGGGGTTTTTGAGGACATGGTGCTCGGCCTCGGCGCTGTATCACCCAGTCGCGGCGCATTTTCGGTGGGCGAAGGGGGAGATTCGCCGGACGACTGGATGGAATTGCTGCTTGGATCCGAAGGAACCCTCGCGGTGATCACCAAGGTGAAAATGCGCGTTTGGCCGCTGCCGCGGGAGCGGGTCCTTCGCGGGTACCGTTTTCCGGATGTGGCGAGCGCGATCCGAGCCATGCGTGGGTTGATGCAGGGAGAACTCTGGCCGGCAGTCGTTCGCCTGTATGATCCGGTGGATACCCGTATTGGCGGCCGCACCAAAACGAAGGAAAATCCCGAAGAAGAGCATCGGGCGTTCTATCGCGAGTGGCTGGCTGCCGTGGACGGGATGCCCTCCATTCGTCGGCGGTTGTTGGCGTTACCTCTTGCTCTTCCTGGCCTGGTAAACAATCTGTTTGGCTCGATGGCGTCCGGCTGCCTGCTGGTGGTGGGTTGGGAAGGAGAGCCGGAAGTAGTCAAGGAACTTTACGATGTGGGGCACGCCCTGCTTTGCAAAGAGGGCGAAGATCTCGGAACGGGGCCTGGTGAGCGTTGGTTTCACTCGCGACATGCGGTGTCGTTTAAGCTGATGCCGATTTTTGAGCGCGGTGGGTTTGCGGACACCATGGAGGTTGCCTGCCGTTGGTCGGATGTGGAAGCGCTCTATGACGCGGTTCGGGCGGCCTTGGGCAAGACGGCGGTGGTCATGGCGCACATGAGCCATGTGTATCCCGAGGGAGCAAGCATCTATTTCTCGTTTGCGGGCCGCGGAGACCCGGCGGTTTACGACCGTACGTGGAAAGCGGCGCTGGAAGCTTGCCTTAGTGTCGGCGCGACAGTGACCCACCATCACGGGGTGGGATCGCTGAAGGCCGCGGCCGCTTCTGAGGAAGTGGGCCCGGCAGTGGCGGGTTGGCGATCGCTAAAAAAAGAGCTCGATCCGGCAAGTGTGATGAACGCTGGCCGCTTGTTTGTGGATGTGCCGCACCGAGAGATCGCCCCGCCGGAGTTACGCCCCGACGACGGGATGGCAAGAGCGCCGCTTGAAAGCACTCTTTCGGAGCGAGCGGGGTGGGTTCAGGAGGGGCATGAACCGATGTGGCCGTGGGAAAGCTGGCCGGCGCCGCCGCGTTGGCTGCGGCTTCCCTGGCAGACGGGCTGGATTGAAGTTGCCGGGCGGGCGGGGGGGCTCGGATGCGTATTGGGCCGTGGGCCCCGATCCGCGGCGGGGCCGGATCTTCGCGGTTGGCTGGCCCGTAGAGCGGGAAATCAGGGGACGGCTTCGTTTGCGGTAGTCCCGACCGAAGGCGCATGGATGGGGGCGATCAAGGTTGCTGATCCGTGGAAGGTGGGATGGGAGTTGATTCGCAAGGATCTGCGGCCGTCGTCACTCTATGTGAAAGAGGGCGAATTGCGGGTAGGTTTTCGCGGGCCGGCCGCTAGAGCGTTGGCGAAAATCGCCTCCGCGATGGTCGGAGGGTTGGTAGAGATTCCGTGGGCGCCGGCGCCTTTGGCTTCAGGACCGTTGGAAGCTTGCGATTGGAAGGACAAAGACATTGTTGCATTGACGCTCTCCGGACCGGTTCGGAGAAAAGAACCCGAGCCCGCACGCCGGAAACGGACCAAGGAGAGCGTATGACGCCGCCAACCCAAAGCGCTGAAACGTGTTCACTGTGCCCCCGCCTTTGCCGGCCTGCCTGCCCGGTGGCGAGCGGTTCTGGCCGGGAAGCGGCGGTTCCGTCGTTGATCGCCGCCACCTTGGTCGAGTGGGGAAGAGGTCGTCTTCCCGTGGAACGTGCCTTGGAAGCGGCAACCTTGTGTGTGGACTGTGGAGCCTGTCAGAGCCATTGCCATCTGGATCGGCCGCTGCCCGAACTGTTGCGGAAAGTGCGGCGCGAAATTGTCGTATTTGTGGAGCCGGAGGCGCTTCAGCCGATCGAGGGCGAAGGCGCGATGATTGTGATTGAGGCTGATGAACGCCCATTTGCGGCGGCTCTTTCTCGGCGGCTGAAGCGACCGGTGCGGCGGTGGCCCACCACGGATCGCTTGGGCGTCGGCGCGGTGGAACACGCCGATTGGGAAAAACACGCGGAGAAGCTTCGGTTGCATAAGGGGGCTGGCGCCGATCTGGTGATCGCCGACGGAGGCGTGGCGACGGCACTGAGTGCCGCAGGGATTCCGTTTCGCTGGTTGCAAGAGGTGGTTCCCGAGTTGCCGAGTGGGGTGGCGAGTTGTTGTGCTCCGGGCGGGACGACGACGGTGGCGTGTTGTGGCGCTGCGGGGCCCCTGATGGCGCATCATCCGGAAGACTCGGTGCGGGTCGGTGAGTTTTGGTTGCGGCGCACGGAGTCGCGGCAAGTGTCGGATGCTCGTTGCCGAGCCCACTTACAGGCGTGTGGTGGGAAGGTGAGGGACGCCTTGGACGTGTTGTTGGAGGGCGAGTGAGCGCGTCCGTGCAGCTTAATGAGAAGGATCGTGCTTGCTTTATCTTGAACCCGCGATCCGCTGGTGGCGCCACCGCGGATCGGCAAGCGGCGTTTCATGAGGCTGCAAGCCGTCATTTTTCAAACTTTGAGATTTGGCGAACGGAACGGCCGGGACACGCCACGGAATTGGCGGCGAGGGCGGCCCAGGAAGGGTTCACGCTGGTTGGCGCCGTGGGGGGGGATGGCACGGCGAGTGAGGTAGTCAACGGGCTGATGGGTGAGGAGAAAGCCCGCAATCCAGCGACCGTGTTCACAGTGGTACCGGCGGGCACCGGGAGCGACCTGATCAAGACCTTGCGCATTCCTCGGGAGTTGGATGCTGCGCTTTGGGCGGCGGCTCACGGTGAAGATCGTCCCTCAGACCTTGTGCAGCTCGATGTGACCGCCCAGGATCGATCGAAATCGATTCGGCGTTGGGGCGTCAATGTCACCGGTTTTGGTGTGTCCGGCGCGGTGGTCCAATACGCCAATGAAAGTCGTAAACTCTTCGGGGGGAAGGTCACCTTTGCGTTAGCAGCGGTGCGTGCGCTGATGGACCGGCGATGGGGCCCTATCGTTGCACAGTGGAAGGATGCAGCGGGCGAGTCTCATGGTTGGGAGGGCGATGTCGTCGTCGGATTTATCGGCAACGGTCAATACTGTGGCGGCGGTATGTGGGTGGGGCCTGGAGGCTCCATGCAGGATGGCCTGCTGGAGTTGCTGATCCTCCCTCGGATGCGCACGAGAGACCTGCTGCGAAATGCACCACGCCTCTACGACGGTACCCTTGGAGAGGCCCCCGGGGTGGTGCGCACCACCGTTCGCTCGTTGGAGCTGATGTCGCCTGAAAAAAATTTCTGCGGAATGGATGTCGACGGCGAACAGCCCGGCGTTCTTCCTCTGAAGGCAGCAGCGATCGAAAAAGCGCTCGTTATACGCGGCATATGGAAGTAGCGGCGCTCGGTCCGGTGTGATTCCCTTCGCCCAAAAGTCTATGATTATTTTAATCTTATGACACATGGGGACGAAGAACCGATAAAAAAATTCGTTTTTGTACTTGCAAACCTCCGTCGACAATCGTAGAAAGCTTGCATCAGACGCGAGCGCGCTGATGGGCAGCGCCAACCGGGACGGAGACCCCAGGTCTTCGCCACGGAGGCACTGCGAAAACGAGTGCATCCTTGTGATGCTGGTCGTCGATAATTTTCACTAAATACCTCGGGGTTCCCGGGGTCACCAGGAGAAAGACCATGAATAAGGCCGATCTTACCGAGAAGCTCGCACAGAAAGCCGGTATCCCCAAGGTCCGCGCTGCTAGCTACATCAACATCATCACCGAAGCGATTCAGGAAGAACTGATTCGCGCTATCCAAGCTGGCGATGACAAGGTCAAGGTCACCATTTCGGACTTCGGCACCTTCACGGTCTCCAAGCGCCGCGCGTTCACGGGCCACAACCCGAAGAACGGCCAGGTCATGGACGTTCCAGAGCGCCGTATTCCAGTGTTCCGCGCTGGCAAGGGTCTGAAGAACGCTCTCAACCCGAATGGGTCCTGATTCTTCGCGTTTCGCCCCGGAGGGCTGACCGGGACGAAGCAAAGGCCGTCGCATCTGCGACGGCCTTTTTCATTTCGGGATATGCCGTGTCAGCGCTTTGGAGAGGCTTAGGTGTTGCCAACCACACCCCAATCGGAAACGAATTCTCACACCGTGGAACTTCGTCTCGCGGCGGATGCGGCATTGCCCTCCCGGCACGGTGATTTTCGCGTCTTTGCATTCGAATCAAATGACGGCAGTGAATATGGTGCCGTTGTCAAGGGCGATGTCCGCGATGTTGGAAGCGTTCCTGTGCGTTTGCATTCAGAGTGTTTTACGGGCGACGTGATGGGCAGCTTGCGCTGCGACTGCCGCGACCAATTGGAAGCGGCCCTGAACTACATTGGCAAACAGGACTGTGGAGCGGTTCTTTATCTGCGGCAGGAGGGGCGCGGAATCGGCCTGGTCAACAAAATTCGCGCCTATTCGCTCCAAGATCAGGGCCTGGATACCGTTCAAGCCAACCATGCGTTGGGATTCCCTGATGATTTGCGTACGTACGAAGCGGCGATTCAGATGCTCCAACAATTCGGCATTCGGTCAGTGCAATTGTTGACGAACAATCCGAAGAAGGAAGATGCGCTCAAGGCCGCCGGGATTGAAGTGACCGAGCGCGTGCCGTTGCGTACCGCACGGAATCCGTTCAACTCAAATTATCTCGATACGAAGCGCGATAAGAGCGGGCATCTCCTTTAGTTCGCGGTGACATGCTACCGTGTACCGTTGGTAAGAGGACGTGCCGATGCCGGTTCGGATGGCTTGGGGAATAGTAGCGACGCTAGCGGGTTGTGGCGCGGACGTCTACGAGGAGCTCGACCCTGCCAATGCGGCATTGAGCTCGGAGTTTCTGGACTTTGGCACGCTTGCGCCCGAGGAGTCGGTGCTTCGCACGCTCACCGTTACCAATACCGGTGAACTCAAATTAGGCATTGCTTCGGTACGCCTGGCGAGCTCGGAGTCGGAGGACTTTGGCCACACCGGGGCGTTCACGGTGGATTGGGATGGTCCGGATACCGATTTGCCGGACACCGACTTGGATACCGATACCGATACCGATCTGCCCGAACCCGAGGACACGGAAGACACAGCGACTGACACCGATTCGGAAGGCGCGTGGGTGGTGCTTGCGCCGGGTGAATCCCTCGCCGTCCCCATCTGGTTTACGCCGGCCGTCGTCGGCGACAACTACGATGCGGTTTGGGTGGAGACGGTTGAAATCGACGCCGGTAACGATGTTGCGGCCGACGAAAAGGTGTATGCGGATCGCGACACTCAGACCGCGGTGGCGTATTTGCATGGGACGAGCACCGGTGTTGGGCCCGACGCGCTTGTGTCACCCTTTAATCTAAGTTTTGGATATGCGTGGCCTGGTGAGCAGGTGCAACGGGTCATTTCGATCTCGAATGCGGGCGGCGCCGCGCTGACGATCTTGAACTTTTCGGTATCAGAGGCCTGCGATCCGGCATTTTCGGTCCTCGCCTCGCCGGCGGCGGGAACGGTACTGGAGCCAGGTGCGGCAACCGTCGTCGAACTGTTGTTTTCGCCGACCACGGAGAATCCGGCTTCGTGCGTTGTTACCGTCGAGACCGACGACCCCGCGGATCCCAGCCAGACTGTGGCGGTGTCCGCCAACAGCGGCGGACAAGCTGGAAATCAGCCCCCATTGGTGCAAATTCATAGTCCTGCGCCAGGTTATGTACATGCGGGCTGGGGCCCGGTGCACATGGAGCTGACAGTCAACGACCCTGATCAGCCAGCATCAACCCTGACCTGTCGAGTAAGGTCGGCGTATCAGTTGGGATCGGCGTTGGCCAATTGCAATCCGACGGACGCCACCGGTTATGTTTCGCTGGATGTGCCGGTCGACTCGGTTTTAGAGGCCGGCAGCGACGTCCTGTTGGTGCAAGTATCTGACGATTTTGGTGCCTTGCACCGCGTATCCATCCCGGTTTTGATTAACGCCGGCTATCCCGAATCGGACGACGACGGCGATGGCTTCGCCGACGAATTGGACTGCGATGACAACAACATCGCTTCTTATCCTCAGGCCGCGGAGCTTCACGATCACGAAGACAATGATTGTGACGGCCGGATCGACGAGCAGACTGAGGGCGCCGACGACGACGGCGATGGGGTTTCTGAGTTCGAAGGCGACTGCGATGACGCTTTCAGCGCCACTTATCCGTCGGCACCGGAGCGGCAGGATGGAGCGGACAACGACTGCGATGGCATTGTAGATGAGCTGACCGACGCCTACGACGATGACGGCGATGGATTTTCGGAGTTGGACCGAGATTGTGACGACTTTGATGCCGAGATCAATCCGAGCGCGGTGGAGTTGTGCAGCGACGAGATCGACAACAACTGCAACGGCCGAAAGGACCAACAGGAGCAATGCTCAGCCATTGATTCGCTGCCGATGATCGTCGGCGGAATCCTATTGGAACACAGCGACATCGAAGTGGGCGATGCGGTTCGGATGACGGCCTTGATCCATGAGGCCGACGGCGACCCGATCACCCATCAGTGGACTGTGGAGGATGGTGCCGGAGTTCTAGACGATTTGACATCTTTTTCGGTGACGTGGACCGCGCCGGAGGAGTTGCCGGAAGGCCAATTGGTGACTTACCGGATCTCGTACATCGGAGCGGACGACGATGGCCACCAAGTGTGGGCATTTGCGGACGTCCGCGTTCATGCGGCCAACAAATTGCGAAGCCCTGTTCCGCGGTCGGTGGACCCTGGAACAGGTTGTGTGCACGTTCCATTGGGCGGGATCGGGGCAGTGTTGGCGGCCGCGATGATTCGGCGGCGGCGCCGGATCGTAAAGTAAGTTTACTTGACCATCGGGATGGCGTCCGCTGACGCCATCGCGGAAACCGCCACTGCTGCGGCGGTTTCCGCCCGAAAGATCCATCGCCCGATGCCCATCGGCTGTAAACCCGCCGCGCATGCTTGCTTCACTTCCTCTGGCGAAAATCCACCTTCAGGGCCGATCCAAACGGCCGCTGGCCCGTTGGCGCCGGTCGCGGGGGGGGCGCCGGGCAAGGCGATGCGGCGATCGATCTCCTGAAGTTGCGCCAACGACGCAGAAAAAGTCTGAATGGGGTGGATGGTTGGGATATCCCCGCGACCGCATTGTTGCGCTGCAGATTCGGCAATGCGAGCCCAGCGATCCCCGCGTTCCCCTTTGGCTACCGAACGCGACGAAATCAAAGGGTGAAGGTCCGTCATGCCCGCTTCCGTTGCCATACGGACGGCGTCGTCCATCGCCGGCCCCTTTGGCATGGCCAAAAACAAATGCAATCGGTGCTCCGGTTGCGCCCATTGCAAAGGTTCCAAGAGTTCAAAGGACGGAATCCCGTTTGCGATCTCGCGAAGGATGCTGAGCGCTTGCTGGCCTTTGCCGTCGAACAAGACGGCCCGTTCTCCAGGATGTAGTCGGATAACGGAAAGAAGGTGGTGGGTGGCTTCCGCGCCCAGCGTCGGAGGGCTCCATTGGTCCACTCGGAACCGCCTCACGGGCGTCGGTACCGAAGTGACACCCATTCCCCATCTTGCACGCGCTGGATGAGCTCCAG
>SYKL01000213.1 GCA_005797785.1 Pseudomonadota bacterium
GAGGTCGGATTGCCCGAGCTGAACCGCCAAGAACCCCTTCCGGGTACGGTTGTCGCCGAGCGATATCAGGTAGAACGCCTGATTGCGCGAGGTGGCATGGCGGCCGTCTATCTGGCGCACCACATCCAGCTCAACCGTTCCGTGGCCCTGAAGGTGCTCAGCCCGCCACCGGACGCGGAAGATCCAGACTCTTTCGAGCAGCGTTTTCGCTTGGAAGCTGAAACGCTCGCCTCGTTACAGCACCCGAACATCGTCACTCTGCACGATTTCGGTGAAACATCCGATGGTAAGTACTTTCTAGCCATGGAGTACGTCGACGGCCCGCGCCTGTCCGACCTGCTTCGGGACGGTCCACTTCCGGTTGATCGCGCACTTTCGCTCATTCTGCAGGTGTGCGCTGCCCTGCGTTACGCGCACAAACGAGGCGTTGTACATCGCGATCTCAAGCCGAGCAACTTGCTCATTCGACGCGACGGCGGCGAGGAACAAGTAAAAGTAGTTGACTTTGGGTTGGTGAAGCTCACCGAGACCGATCAGACTATCACCAAAGCCGGTCTGATCCTCGGCTCTCCACACTGCATGTCCCCCGAACAAATAAAAGGTCAAGAGGTTGACCATCGCGCGGACATCTACGCCGTCGGGGTTCTACTGTTTCGGTCGATCACCGGACAATACCCTTTTCACGGAGCTAATGGCGCGGCGACAATGATCGCGCACCTCAATGCTCAAGCCCCCTCGTTTTTCAGTGTGTCGCCCGATCTGGCGGTTCCGCCTGGACTGGAAGACATTGTCCTCCAGTGCCTTGCAAAAGACCGATCGGAACGCTTCCGTGACATGCACACGCTGATCGCAGCGCTCGGCCATTGCTTACACCTACCGCCGGAACAGCTCCGCGCGGTGAATCAGACGCATTCTACGCTTCAACGCGTAAAACGACCCGAACCCAAGACCCGCTGGCCCCTGCTGTTGATGCTCGGCGCTGGAATTCTCGCTGCTGGCATCTTCGCGATCGTAGCAGCGCTCTTTGCGATGGGGTGGCGGCCATCGATGCCCCGCCCGGCGCCCATCGAGCCGCCCGCGCCGATCGTGCAAGAGGCTCAACCCGTCGTCGATCTTCCCGAGCGACCCGTCGACACCGGGGTGGATACGGCCATTCCGATGGGGGATACCTCCATTCCGACGGTAGACACCGCCGTTGCGCCCGAGCCTCCTCCAGAACCGCCGGTCAAACCAAAGAAAGAGCGTCCCAAGGTGGATAAGGCTCCTCCGGATACAAAAGAGCCCGATCCCAAACCCGAAGAAAAACCGGACGCACCAGACGGCTATATGGACGTACCTGACTTTTAAGCTGCTTTGCGCCAATGGACCCGCGTGTGGTACCGTCTAAACCGCGATCGGGGGAGACATGCGGCGGTATTTGCGAATCCTCGGCGGTATGGCCCTGCTCTGGCCTGCCATAGCGTTGGCCGAACCCAAGGATGACGCTCGAAGGTATTTCATTGCCGGACTGGAAGCCGCAAAGCAAGGGAACTACGAGGAGGCCCTTCGGCAATTCCTAGCTGCTCAGGCCGCTTATCCTCACCCTTCCACACTGTACAACATCGGCCGCGCGTACCAGGATCTCGGCGATCTGCCCCATGCATTGGAGTATTTTCGCCTGTACCGCGACGCCGACCCCAGCAAAGCGTCTGAAATCGATCCCGTCATCGCCGTGGTCGAAGCTCGGCTTCGCCAGGGAGAGAAGCCGCCCACCGCCGTCCCCGGAGAGATTGCTGTTCAAGGCGACGTAATCGCAAAATTACAAGCGATTGCCGCCGAAATGCAAGCGAAAGTGGACGAAGTCAATGCCCTCACCGCCTCCTTGGCCGCCAGTCCCGACGAAACTCCGATTCAGCCCGTCGACCCTCCGCCCTCGGATGAAACTCCGAAAGAGCCCGCCGCCCTTCCCGAAGGTGATCTGCTCACCAACGCATACGAGCGCGTCGTGGTCACCGCGTCGCGATATGGCCAAGCGCCCCTCGATTCTCCGTCGGCGGTCACCATCCTTACCGCCGAGGACATCCGCTTGTCCGGCGCCGCCACCATACCCGACTTGCTGCGGCGGGTGGTGGGCGTCGAAGCCATGCAATTGGCCAGCGGGCACACCGATCTCTCCATGCGCGGCTTCAATCGCGAACTCGGCAATAAAGTGCTCGTTCTTGTCGACGGACGTAGTACCTACCTCGACTTTATCGGAACCACCATTTGGGGAACGGTACCACTCGCGCTTGGCGAAATCGAACGCATCGAAGTCATCCGGGGCCCAGGATCCGCGATCTACGGCGCCAACGCCGTGACCGGCGTGATCAACATCATCACAAGGACCCCCGGTGAAGGCAAAAACTCGCTCCATTTCGAGGCGGGAAGCCCCATGTACGGCCAGGGCGACGCAATCGTCACCGGCCGGGTGGGCGAAAACGCCTACCGGCTTTCGGCCGGATACGTCCAAACCGGGCGTTGGGCAAAGGAAATCGACCCCGAGTCCACGGCACGCACCTTCGCGCTGGACAATCAGGATCTCGGATTGCGGACCCTACGCGCCAATGCCCGCATCGATCGCACGTTTGCCGGCGGCAAGGGATTTGCATCGTTGTCGGGCGGCTATGCCGAGGGGGTACAAGAGTTCTACAACATCGGCGCTTTGGGCGACTACTACATCGATTTAAAGAGCTTTAACCTCCGTGGTGACGCCGCATACGGGCCCTTCCATCTGCGCGCATTTTGGAACTCCGGGATCGGAGGAACCGGCGCATGGTCCGAGCCCGTCGATTGGGATCGCAGTTTATACGCCGCCGTCGACGTAGACACCGTCGACGTCGAAATCGAAGGGAGCCACGAGTTCGCCACCGGGCCGCTAAAACACCGATTTAGCGCGGGAATCAGCTACCGGTACAAGCGGACCGAATTTGGCTACATCCCCGAACCCGTTCGCGAGCACCACCAAGCGGCTTTCATCAACGAAGAAGCATCGGTCGGCCCGGTCAAACTCGTCGGCCAACTTCGAGCCGATCGGCATCCGCTACTGCCGCTGACCCAGACGTTATCGCCCCGTGGAGCCGCCATTTGGCGTATTCGGCCCACCAGCTCGCTCAGACTCTCGGGAGGAACGTCGTTTCGCGCGCCGAACCACACCGAAAGCTACATGAACTTTACCTTGCCCACGAGTTCGGACGGCGTCTTCATCCAAGACTACGGCGACAAGACCCTCAAGCCAGAGCGAATTCTCACTGCCGAACTTGGTTTTCACGACGAATCGACGGTGTACCACACCGCCGATCTGGCGATCTACGTCAACCGCCTCACCGACATCATCGACCTTCGCGATGTGGAATCCGCGGTCACCCCCGAAAATCCACAAGTGGAATACGATGAAGCGATCGGAGGATTCCTCGCCGGTTCAACCGGTTGGACCAATACTCCGAGCGTTTATACCGGATTCGGTATTGAAGCAGACACCGAAGTGTATCCGGTCGACGGTCTCGACATCTACGGAAATTTCGCCTTCACCCGTATCTATGAGACCCTTGATGGTGAAACCACCCTCGATCAGTCCACCTCCGCTGTCAAACTGAACCTCGGTGTGACCTATCGAACCCCCTTCCGAACTGACCTTTCGTTCCACAGCTCCTACGCCTCAGCCCAGATCTGGGGACTTCGGTCGTTCGATTCCACCGGAACGCTGATTGTGACCCCGTCAGAAATCGATCCGCGGTTGCTTTTGACGGCGCGGGTGGGCGTCCGCCCTCTCAACGATGACACACTGGAACTCGCCTTTAATCTATGGAATGCCACCGCACTCTCCAGCTCGGACGCCGGCGTTCTCGGCAGAACCCAGGAACACCCCAAGGGCCAACCGATCGGGCCGCGCATCTCCGGCTCCGCCACCTACCGATTTTGAGGCTGCTATGAAAAACATACTTTGGCTCGGACTTGTTGGGTGCGCGTATGATGCGCCGATCGTTCCACCGACGGATGCATCCGGAGACGAAATTCCCGTATTGAACGTTATCTCTGGCGAAATTCTCCTCGCCACCACCGTGGAAACGCCAGGGCATGTGATCGTGTTCGCCACGGACGCTGCCAATCCCATGCCTCCTTATGGAACTGGGCGACCAATCACTATTTCCACAGTGCCCGCATCGGAATTTACGGACGTGGCGGTGGGCATGCGTTCGGCGCCCTTCACCGTTTCGGGCGTTCCCGATGGCGAATGGGTGCTCACGGCGCTGATGGACATTGACGGAGACTTCAACCCCCTTTCCCTCGGAATGTCCGGTTCTACCTGCGGAGATGTAGGGGGCGCCTATCTCACCGACCTGACCACCCGCGCGCTCGCGCCGGTCCAGGTCGCAGATGGTCAACTGGTTGCCGATATCACCATCACCCTGGCCTCCGTATTCCCACTAGAACGCCCCTCGTTTTCAGTCACCGGTTTCGGTGCTGGAGGGGGCGTCGTCGATCCCTCCGCCGCAACGCCCGGATTTGCGCTCACTTCCATGGGGATTCACTCGGAACTGGTCGAGCTGGCGGGCCCGGAGGCCTTTGGCACCGCCGCCTGCGGAACCATTTTCCCCTTGTATGCTCCCGATTCCGACGATGACGGCGCTTTCGATCCCCATCCCACCTATGGGGAAGCCGGGCTCGCCGACGTCTGGCCTCGGATCTACGCCACTTGGCTCGGGGAACCTATACTTTCAGAAGACGGCGTTACCTTCAACAGCACCTTGGAAGCCGGCGAATCCTGGACAGCCGAGCATGTTCCGTCCCCTGCCTATGTGATGGACGGTACACTCACACCCGGCTCCTACGCTTATGAAGCCGGCCTTGACGTGCTCTGGATGCCCATTGCGCGGCACACTTACCTTGACGCGAATGGCACACCGACCTCGGAAGTCATCACGGATCCCGCGGAAATTCCGTCCGGCGCGTGGTCGATCACCGTGGTCTCCTTCACCGGACAAAGCTGGACGGTTCCGAACGATCTCGCCGCATATGAGAGTACTGACCCCGACTTTGACCCGCTCAGCCAGCTGGCGTGGCTGACGGTGCAGTAGACCGACCGAGCTTTCGCTTGAACCAACGCACCAAAGCGTCATACTCCTCCGGATCGAACAGGCAGGCGTAAAACGAAAGCGTCAACGGCGAAAACGGGCCTACATTCATAAAGATTAGCAACACCAAGTGCATCATCAGGCCCACCACCGCGAATCCCAACCGCACATCCAACGCGTTGAAGCTGTTTCGGAGAAAGCCTCCTTTCAACCGCGTCAGTCGGTAGTAAAACGCGAGCAACCACAGAGGCGCAAGCACCTCCCAGAACCAGGTGATCGCCGTTGCAAGCTGCGTGATGGGATAGATCCACGCCACCCAGGTCATATCGAACCGTTGCCACGTGGGTTGCTGGAAAATGTAGTACAAAGCCGAGAATTCCCCGCCCGGCACCCAATGTACGGACAATTTCTGCCACCCTGTCGTCGAATAGCACAGAATCAGCTGGAAAATCACCAAATACCGTGTCCAAGCAAGCTGCGGCGTCGGGTCGACCCACCGGCCGGTCCGGATCTTGGCGTCCAAAGACAACGTAGCGGTCGAAGGCGCCAGAACCAATATCCAAAGTCCATTTTCAAGGAGATCGTCGTAGCTTCCCCCCGCCTGGCTGTGCAGATCGGTCAAAGCCATCATTCCCTGCAACACCATAAACGGGATTACCCTCCCGCCAATGCCGATCATGAGCAGACCTGCCGCAAAAATGGTCGCCCAAACCAACGGCACGACCACATCCGGAGAAGGCCCCCCGAGCCAATTGACCAGCATAGTTCCTGGGATTTTTCGAACTCCGCCAAATTCCGCATCCACCCAGAGGGTGGTCACGAGGTCCTCGTACAGCATCCCACCCAGGATCGAAACCACACATGCGCCGAGCCCAATTCGGAATAGGGCGATCGGAGTGGCGGACTCCCTACGAGACAGGAACCCCACCCAGGATTTCCAGCAAGCTCCCTTAGACAACCAAGGGAAAAGCAGCGCGGGAACAAACTCCAAACCGCCCCAAACCCGCTCACCGACGGCCCAGTATCCCAGCGCCACCGCCACCACCAGAAGAGCGGCGATCCCCCATCGGTTTCGCGCGCTCATCGCGACACCTTTTTAGTCAAGTACTTGTCTAACTTTCGAACCTGCTTTTTTCCATCCCGAAGGTCTTTCGCGGACAACGTCCGCCCGCGTTCAAACGTCAACCGGACTTCCGTCGCCTCGGGGAACTCTTCCCCCACCTCTTTCGCGGCCCACTCGCCAAACTGTTGATACGTCTTACGGTATCCGGGCCAAGACAACCGAAAGATCGCGGATCGAAAGCGGTCGTTCTCAAACTCGCGGCGCTTCCAAGTGAACTCGTCGGAGCGCTCTACATAAATCTTCCGCCACTCGCCATTCTCACGAATTTCGATGTGAAGCACGGCCGGGTAGGTGTGCGGCGCTACAAACATTCGCCACGACTGCCACGTCCCAAAGTTCTGAAAATAGAAATTGAACGGCTTTAATAGCGATTTCCGGCCTTCCATGACCAGCTCGCCCTTTTCGTACAGCCAGTCTTCAAACTCCTGACGCGAGCCCTGGAAACCCATCGCTTCAAACCGGCCATACCAGGTATCGAGCTCATCGCGAACCGTGGGCTCCTTCCATGCCGATCGGTTCATTCCTCCGCCCGGAGCTGGCAAAGCGACCATCGTGACCGCGAACAAGTGCACAGCGACCAGAACTGCTCGAATCTGCGGCCACCAACCGGACATTCTAGTCCCCGAGCTACGCGCAAGCAAAAAGCGCACGGGATCGGAATAACCCGCCCGCACCGTGGTTCCTATCCTCGTGAACGTCAAGGAGCTCCCATGTGGTGGATCGCACTGTCAGCCGCTCTTGCACAAGAACCCGCCTGCACCACCGCTTATGGCCAGACCGTCTGCGGCTACTCCTGCACCGCGGCTTATGGAGAAGTTAAGTGTGCGGCCACCCCAAGCGGTAGTTGTCAGGCTTCTTATGGCAAGGTCACCTGTTGGGATCCCCCCCGAAGCGATCGCTACCAACGCACCGACGACCGACGCGATCGCGGGCGATGGCGCGATCGGTGGCGCGATCGGGATCGCAGAACCGACGATTGGCAGCAAGTTCAGCGACCTTCCAGCGAGGTGTGCCGAGCCGAGGTCCTGCGTCGTGGCTGGTCACCATCGTATATGTCCAACTGCGATGGCGCGGAACAAAGCTGCGCAATGTCCCTGCTCGAGCGGGGCTGGTCGCCTTCCTACTTGTCCAACTGCCAGAACGTGCAACCCGATTGCGCGGGACAGCTGCTTCAAAAAGGATGGGGTCCGTCCTACCTTTCCAGCTGCCAAAGCGTCGAGCCTCGCTGCGCGCGGGCCGTTCTCGATCGCGGTTGGGGCCCTTCGTACCTTTCAAACTGCCAATACGTCGAGCCTAACTGCGCCGAAATGGTGCTCGCCCAAGGTTGGGGCCCCTCGCACCTCTCGCAATGCCGGCGCTGAAGCGGTCCGCTGACTTACTCACCAGGCATCGCATCATCCTCGATCGAGCGGTACTCTTTTTGGTCCTTCCACGCTCGCGTGGCGGCGAACACGGCCTCGAAGCTCGCTCCCGCGACCCGAGCACGAATCTCTGGAGAACCCGGCCGTAAAAAAGGGTTGGTCGCCTGTTCTAACGCGATGGTAGACGGAACCTCCCCGCGTCCTTCGGCCCGCAATGCGCGAACCGACCGGATCCGCTCCGCCAACGCCCGGTTCTCCGGCTCCACCGACCACGCAAACTTAAGATTATCCCAGGTATATTCGTGGGCACAGCAGACCCGCGTTTCCGGCGGCAACGACGCCAACCGCATCAGACTCCGAAACATCGCCGGAGCGTCCCCTCCGAAAAGATAGCCGCACCCGCCCGCAAAGAGCGTATCGCCGCAAAACACCGCTCCCGGAAGCACAAAGCTCAGATGACCTTTGAGATGACCCTCAGTGCGCCAAACCAAAGCTTCCACATCCGCAAAGGGGATTCGATCTCCCTCATCCACCAACCGCGTCAGGCCTGGGCAACCGAGCGGCCCCACCACCGTTAGTTTTGACGCCAACAATTCTTGGTTGATGCCGATGTGGTCGCCATGGGTGTGGGTGTTCCAAATGCTGACCAGGCGCCAACCTCGAGATTCCACAAACTTCAGCACCGGCGCCGCCTCGGGCCCGTCGACCACCACCACATCGCCCGTCTCAGAATCTGCCAACAACCAACAATAATTGTCGGTCGCCGCGGTCACCGCATGGACCGTGACCCGGGCACTCAACGCGAACGGCGCCGGCGGCACCTGCACCACATGCATGTTTATTCCCTCGAAACGGTGGAGATAACCGGATTTGAGACCTGCGTGCAATGCGCCAAGCCCGCAAACCGGTTAAGAGGGCCGATCTGGGGGTTGGTCTTGGCGCATGAGATCGTTCTGGACGAACAGCAGCTTCTCGGCCGTGTCTCGACACTACTAGAGGAACGGCCCTATGTGTTCCCGGCCAAGGACGACGATCTGGTCGCCGAATTGGTTCGTCTGCGGGAGGAGATCCCGCGCGCCAAAGAGGAGGACAAAGGCGCATTGATGGACCAATTCCATCTGATGGCCTCCCAGGTGGAGCAACTGCGCGAAGCTCGAAATGCGCCTCAGGTCGATCCGGATTCCCCGTACTTTGCCCATCTTCGTCTGAGTGAAAACGGAAAAGAGCGTGACCTGTGTTTAGGCAAGGCCACGCGAATCGATGGCGGCGTGCGCATCGTCGACTGGCGAAATGCCCCGATCTCCAAGATCTTCTACCGTTACGCCCAAGGTGATGAATACGAAGAGGAGATGAGCGGCCGCACCCATGAAGGCACCGTGATCGCGCGTCGAACCGTCACCATTCGCAGCGGCCAGCTCGAGCGGATCGACGCCCCCGAAGGCGTATTTCGTCGCGAGGGCGAAGAGTGGGCTCATGAAACCGGCTCTGGAGCACGGCTTTCCGGCGGTCAAGGGGCTGCCCTCCGGGCCCATGCGACCAACGAGAGTTTCGGTCGGCGTCTAGGGACCGATCTCCAAGGATCCAGACGCCGTTTAGACAAACGGCTCCCCGACATCGCGGGATTGTTGGATCCGGAGCAGTTCGCGCTGATCACCCAACCCTCCTCGGGTTTTGTCGTCATCCGGGGCTCCGCCGGCTCCGGTAAAACCACCGTGGCCCTCCACCGTATCGCTTGGCTTGCGTACGCCGATCCGGCGATCAATTCCGAGCGAACTCTCTTTTTGGTGTTCAGCCCGGCACTTCGGGACTACGTCGGCCATGTATTACCGGCGTTGGGCGTCGATCGCGTCCAGGTGCGATCGTATCATCAGTGGGCGGCGGATCAGCGAAGAAGGCATTTCCCCTCCCTTCCCAAAGCGGTTCGCGAAGACACGCCCGCCAGCGTCTTGCGCCTGAAAATGCATCCCGCGGTAGCAGCAGCCCTCGAACACCAGGTTCGAACCGTCAAAGCCCCCGCGACCCCCGAGCAAGCGATCGATGACTGGAGCAGCGTGTTGACCCAGCCGGACTTGCTGTGGTCGCTGATCGAGGAGTTGGCTCCAGGATCTTTCTCTCGCGCGGAGCTCGACAAGGCATGCATGTGGTGCCGCGACCGACACCAGGAATGGGTCGCTTGGACCGAAAGAGATCGCGATGTGAAGCCCGAACTCGACGCCGAAGACGACACCCTGCTGTTGAGGGCGTGGCAGCTGCGAATCGGCCCACTTCGCCTCAAATCCGGCGCGCCGCTGCGGTATCGACACGTGGCCATCGACGAAGTGCAAGACTTTAGCCCCCTCGAAGTTCGGGTATTGCTGGATTGCCTCGATGAGAAGCGCAGCATCACCCTGGCCGGCGACACCCAGCAGCATGTGATGCAGGACGCCGGTTTTACATCTTGGACCGAATTTTTTGGGCAGTTGGGCGTTGAAGGCGCCGCGGTGAACACCCTCAAGATCTCCTACCGCTGTTCGGCCGAAGTGGTGCATTTCTCGCAAGCTTTACTCGGTGATCTCCGTGAGGACGAGGCCCTTCCCGACGCGACCCGGTCGGGCCCTGCGGTGGAAGTGTTCCCATTCACAGATCACGGGGGTTGCGTCGCGTTTTTGGCGCAGGTACTCGAGGATCTGATGCGGCAGGAACCGCTCGCGAGTGTGGCCGTACTCACGCCGGTACCCGAAGTCAGCCAAATGTACTTTGAAGGCCTGATGAAGTCGGATGTTCCCCGCCTGAGGCTGGTCGAGCAGTCCAGCTTCACCTTCGCCCCAGGGATCGAAGTCACTGAAATTGAGCAGGTCAAAGGGTTGGAATTTGACTATGTGATTCTGGTCGACGTGTCGGCGTCGCGGTTCCCGGATTCCTCGGCCGCGCGGCGGTTGTTGCATGTGGGCGCGACCCGGGCTGTGCATCAGCTGTGGGTGATGCATGTGGGAACGAGTTCGCCGATTTTGAGAGAAGCGGTCGGCGAGTAGCGCGCCCATGAAGCGCCTAAACCCAGATCACCAAGTCCGAATATTGGGTCAATGCTGCATCGTGCGTGAGGAATCGCAGAGGTTCAACCATCGCTTGGGCGATCAACATCCGATCGAAAGGGTCGCCGTGGTGTAGCGGAAGACTTCCAAGTTTTACAGCGTGCGCTGCCGTAAAATCTAGAAACTCCATGCTTGCCTGTTCCACCATCTGGGTCATCTCATCACCCGAAAGCGGCATGTGTAACGGGTGCTTTGAGTGCTTGATCGCAACCTCGCAAACCGATACGGAGCTAATGAAAATCGTGTTCTCCGGATCCGATAGGATCTCCCTCGCAAGACGCGACAAGCGAGGCAAATCCATGAGCGCCCAAATCGCCACATGGGTGTCCAGCAGCAGGTTCACTTGTAGAAGTCCTCTGCGATCAATCGGTCCAATTCCGGATCGGGCGCGAAGTCGCAATCCGGAAACATCCCCTTCGCAATCCCAATTCGGCGGCTGACTTTGGCCGCCTTATCGTCGAGGGGCACCAACCTTGCCACCGGACGCCCATTGCGCGCCAGAATAACCTCGGTGACTTCTCCCGATTCAATCTGCTCTACCAGCTTCGACAGGTGGGTCTTGGCTTCGTGCATGTTGACCATCGGGCCTCCGGCGTCTGCTTAGCTAAACTAAGCTAGACTAACTCGGCGCCCCCGTCCACCACCAATTCCCCATGCGCCGTCTGCCGCTGCACCAACCGCCAATAAATATCTTTCCTCGCCAGTAACTCCTGGTGCGTCCCCGCCTCCGCGACCCGGCCATGATTGAGCACCACCAACCGATCCGCGCCCTGAACCGTGCTCAGTCGGTGTGCGATCACCAAGGTGGTACGCCCTTTCATCAACCGTTCCAACGCATCCTGCACCAGATGTTCGCTCTCCGAATCCAACGCCGAAGTCGCCTCATCGAGAATTAATATCGGAGGATCCTTCAACAACGCCCGGGCGATCGCCACCCGTTGCTTTTGTCCCCCCGAAAGTTGAACCCCGCGTTCGCCAACGGCCGTCTGAAATCCCTCTGGAAAGCCGCGAATGAACTCTTCGGC
>SYKL01000214.1 GCA_005797785.1 Pseudomonadota bacterium
GACGGAGGAGGAACAGCGGTTTGCGTTAGCGCATTTGATGTACTTGAATGTGCAGGGGCAGGCGGTGGTGGCGAAGGGGATTGGGCAATTGAGGGATTTGTTGGAGGAGATTGCGGAAGGGTTGGCAGGGGTGATGGAGATGTGGGAGCCGGAGGAGGACGCCGCGGATGAAACGGCGACGGATCCGCACGGGCCGGAGGGGGCGGTGAAGGCGCTGGATGAACCGATGGTGGAGCAGACGGAGTTGAACCCGACTTGACGTCAGATCAAGTCGTGAGTATCGTACAACGAGACTTGAGTGTACTCCGTGTTGGACGAACCGCTAGATAATGTGGCAGCGAGGCAGCTTATTCGCCAGATATTGCGGGACGGGACCTTTCGGGTCACGTCACACGCACTAAAAGAACTGTCGAACGACGATATGGAAGAAGTGGACGCCGTAAACGTGCTGCGTGGTGGCATGGTGGATGGTTGCGACTTCGAGCGGGGGACTTGGAGATACCGGGTACGAACACCCAAGTTTGTGGTGGTGGTGGCGTTCCGATCCGAAACGGAACTGGTCGTAGTGACGGCATGGAGGTTGCAATGAACTGCATGGTATGTGGCGAAAGTATGGGTCCACCTCAGCGGGTGAATTTGCCATATCGAAGCCTGCCCGGGGTTTTGTTGGTTGGTATTGAGGCACAGACGTGCGCCGCGTGCGGTGAGATCGAGTATGCCATTCCGGGCATTGAAGCCCTAAATAAGCGGATCGTGCAGCTCTTGGTGCGGAAGGCAACGCGCTTGGCCGGTTCCGAAATCAAATTCTTGCGCAAGTTCCTGGGTTGGTCGTCAAAGGACACAGCAAGTCGGTTGGGAATGCAGCCTGAGACCGTTTCGCGGTGGGAGGCCGGTACGCAGTTGATCGGCGAAACGCCAGACAAGCTCCTTCGAATGTTCGTTATCCATGGGCAGCCTGTTGAGTCGTACGATTTGGAACAGTTTGACGAGGTGGCGAAAAATGAGGGGGAACCTATCCACCTAGAGTTGGCTGCCGACCAGGGTTGGGCGCCGGTGGCGGCGTAAATGGCGAATCCGGTCAAAGATGCTCAAGAACTGCTGAATGAGTTCGAGGAGACGATTCGGGCGACGACGGTGAACGACGTCTGGTGGAAGCTGGTTCGGGGGTTCGTTGCCAGTGTAAAGGTAGATACGGTGTTGGGTCCGTTGGTTGGTTCGCTAGAAGAGCCGTCCGTTCGTTTGACACGAGCTCTGAGCAACGTTGATGGGAAGGTCCCGGAAATCAATACGTTCCTGGCGATCAATACGGCACCCGTTGACTTCATGGACTGGGGGCGCAAAGCTTGGCTAACGTTGGTTTGGTTGGACGAGACCGCGGACCAACCTGGCGCTTTCAAAGAACACACCACTTCTCCGATCTACAAGGCTCGCGATGCGGGCAACGATAGGATGATCTCCATCGCCAACGAGGGCTGGGTCTACCCCACAATACGCTGGCTGCGCCGTGAAATTGGGCTTGGGGCGAGCGTAAATGGTCTGATCGAGCGTTGGGGCCGACGTACGGAATGGCTGGGCTTGGATGGGGCGGACGACAAAAAGGACGTTGACGAAGCATTGGTACAAAAATCGCTACAACGGTATCTTTTCGACAATGGGCTCGACTTTTTTGATCAGGCGCGGGAGCAGCATTCTGCTAAGGGCCGCGTTGATTTTGCTCTGCGCGGGACCGAGCCAGTTGCGGTGGAGCTCAAGGTTTGGCGCGGCGACGAGTCTATGAATGAGCTTAAAAGCTGGTTTAAGCAAGCGAAGACATATCCGGTAGATTTTGGAATCCAACGCGCATACCTAGCGATCTTGGTTACCTCTAAGGGAAAAGCTCTGGAATTCTCCGATGAATGGTCGAGCCCGGCTCATGTTAGGGTAGGTGAAATTACTATTCACTTAAGGATCATCGATAACGAGCGTTGGGCCCCATCCAAATCCAGAGGTAGAAAGGTGGTTTCCCTACGGAAGGCCCACCTGGAGCCCTAAACGGTTGGGTACCGGTAAGCTAGCCCTACACCCCCAGCGAGCCCATTCCCGCCAGGGGCGCCCAGCATCCTCACGGACACCGGCTCGGGCCTCCCGCGCTCCGCGTGCGACAGCGTGAGAGCGCAGGTTCGACAGCTCTATTCCACGGGCCGAAACCCATACGTTGGCGACCGCCTCACCCCTTGCGGCGGATCCCTCCACAACTCCACAGCTCCACCCTCGACTTCCAGTCTCCGATCCAAGTAGTCGCCAAACAACGACCCCACGATCGTCGTCTTCGCCCGCAACGACCGCGTTCCACCTCGACCATCGCGAAACCGGTCCTCAAGAATCCCCTCGAGCAACGGCACCCACTCGGTAGGCGTCATCGGCGGATGGCTGCGGAATTCCCGCGCGATGTCGACCATCAGCGGATAACGCACGTCGAAGGCATGCTCACTGGCCTCCAAGTTGGTGAGAAACCCCACGAAACCCGCATGTCGGAGGATCGCATCGATAGTGGCCGCCCACGGCTGACTGGTCGAATGCGATGCTGGATCCTCACAAGCGGGCTGGCCGGCCTTTACCCACGCGAGCACCATTCCGGTCAACTCGGACAGCAACGCCTGCCGATGTTCGATCGACCAGCCGACCAGATCGCCAACGCGGTACCTTGTCGTTCGCACCTGGTTTTCCAGCTCCAGATGGATCGGCAGGGCACGTCGACGCAGATCCGCCCCGAGTTGAACCAAGTTCATCGTCAAACAGAGCAACAGGTCGTTTTGCGGCCGGGAGATGGCGGTATTCGATCCCAGTCGGCGAAAGTTCAACCGCGTGTCGGTAATGCAGCGCTCCAACACCGGACTTTCGATCGGGCGTTGGGTCTTAGCGTTGTCGACGATCAACACGCGGTCGCCCGCCTCCACGCGAGTGGCCAGCTGCTTCTCAAATTCGGCTTCGTCCGCCAAGTAGGAGATGGTATTCGGCTCGATGCCGTCGACAAGCACCCCCAACAGCCTTGCAAGCGTGCTCTTTCCGACCCCAGGTTTATTCCCGTTGATGGCTAAGAACGGATGCCCACGCCCCCAATGCGGCATAGTGATCGCCGTGAGCATCGCGCCCAGGAAGTTCACGCGATCGGCCTCCTCTTTCCAATGAAAGTCGCCCAACACCGTCTCCAGATGTTCCTTGGACGTCATCGGCTCGACTCGAGGCCCATCGTAGAAAATGCCAGAATCGGCGTGAAAACCGGGCTGCCCGACCCAACGCCAGTCGCGATCGAACAGCGGCGACCGGGTGTACTGGGTGAGCAGCGGCAACAGGCTCAAAACCCGCGGCGAGGCGACGAATGCGCGGGCGAGCTCGTTGGACAGCACCGCATGGCGTTGAAACGTGAGGCCGTTTTCTCCTTCGCGGAGGAGCCGAAGTTCGGCCAGGGCGAGCAACAATCCGCTGATGTTGCGTTCGTTCACGGTGATCGGACCCACCCCGCGACGAACGAACACCATGTCGCGTTCGGTCCGGAAGATGCGGTGAAGGGGTCGAATGGCCTCCACGACGCGAACGAAAAACTCCTCCACCTTGTCAGCGTTGACCACAAAATCGACCATCGGACGAGCCAAGGGCGTGGCGATTTTCGGCGTGGGGACGACCACCGTTTGCGGCAGCGGCACGCCGCTCAGTTCCCCGACCTTGGCGCATGCCGATCGAAAGTCAACCGCTTGTCCAATTCGTACCAGAAAGTCGAACACGCTCTCCGATGTTCCCGTCCGAAAACTATGGAATGCAGCCTTTTCCGCTTCTCCACTTCCGTCAGCGACACCCGCGGAGGGGTTTTGATCGCCCGAAGCCGCCTCCGGATCGCGGCATTGCAGCCAACCCGCGCCGGAACAACGGCCGGTGAGCCATGGGCCATAGACGCGTTCGATCGGGAGTTGTTGCAACGCTTCGTGTCGCCAGGCCTCCCAAGTGGCGGAGGCGCGGGCGGGCGGACGACGGGTGGGCGCGTTGTCAACCAAGCCCTCCAGGCGTTCAAACAGGTCAACGTCGTTCGGAATGACCGAGAGGTCGATCGATGACCAACGGTGCGGAAACGCCTCGGAGTGCGCACCTTTCATCGCCAGACTCCCGTACAATTTGAGGATCCGCGCCGGATTGAACGTGGACGTGTCGACCCGCGCGCCCGCCGTCGAAAACCGCTGATCGAGCCATCGCAACAGCCGTTTGGCGTTCTGGGCGGCCTCCGGAACATCGCCTCCGAACCGCGGGACCAACGGGACCAACAGGTGATAGCCGTTGCCACTGTCCGCAAACATCGGTTGAACGCTGTATTCCGCGAACCAGTCGCGAACGGACTCGGCGACCTCCAGGGCTGCGGCTTTTTCGAGGTCATTCGCCGAACGGTTCTTGGGCGAACGTTCGGGGTCGACGTCGACCACAAACATCGAGTAAGCGACAATGTCGCGGTCGCGGGCGGTGTTCCAGGCGCGCCGGATTTCGGGTCCGATGTTGGACAGTGGGCCGACCGGATTTAACCCAAAGTACACATTGGTCTGCCCAATCCGGGGAGGGTCTGAGTTTGCGGGACCGGGAGCCAGTTGCGGAACTAGTGTCTCAACATCGTTGGGCCCTACCAACGCCGAATAAACGCCGGCGGTTCCGCCGCCGAGCATGCGGATCTCCGTTGATCCGCCGAGATCGGCGTGTCGCGCGGTGATCCACTTGAGAAACGAACGCAGCGAGTCCAACATGGCCTCTCCAAAGGGTCGGGTGAAGTTCACTAGGCCGCCAATGCCGAAGCGCCGCCCGGAGGCAAGTCGGTGGCATCGAGCCAAGCTTCAATGTCGGCGACCGCTTTGGGGCTGAACCGAAAACCGACCTCCCAGGTTCCGTTTCGTTTGAGCGGGAAGGGGCGCGACTGACCTGGGCGCGAGTCCAGAAGTCCTAGCATTTGTGCGGCGTTTTTCACGCGTTCGGGCGTAAACCCTAGCTGTGCGGCGAGCGCGGTCAGCTCCATCCATCCCCGTTCAAAGGCCACATACAACGCGGGTAGAGAGTTCCCCAGCGCCATTTCGCAGGCAGCGATCTGGCAGGAGGCCCACGTATCTCCGTCGATGCGCCCGGTTTGGTACAGCCGATCGGACGTGTGAAGCAGTGAACCGCTTCGAAAGCGGCGATCGTCGAGGTCCAGGCGAGCTGCGAGCCGCAACTCGCGGGCAAGGGGTACGTTTGGGAGGCCGGAGTTTTCCGGCTTTGGTGCTGTGGAATACTCCCCCGTTCGAACCAAGGTCGGCATCACCTCATCCACGAGGAATCGGCGCAGCTTTCGGCCGAGCGGCATCTGAGTCCGAATCAGAGCGAGATGCACGCCCGATTCAAAGAGGACCATCAACCCCTTCGCGTTCGGGGCGATGCCTTCCACCTTGGTTTTCAGCACCGCCAACGCGTCGCCCGTTAACAGTCGGTGATCGACGCCAGGAACGAAGTCATCGGACCACTCGACCGAAAGCTTGTTCACAAACCGCTTTCCGTCGCCCGCATAGCCGAGGATGGATCCGATCTCCCGGGCGATCCAGGCGGGTCTGCCGCCCACAGTCAACGTTGTCAGCCGCCGCCCTTCGAACTGAAATTCTCGCAATGCTAAGGTAGTCATTTGCTTTTCCCCTTTGGTTTTGAATCGGTCTCTTCGGGAACCCGTGCCTGTTCTTCCTCGTCCGCCTCGCGCTTCCATTCCGCGACCAACGCCAGGAATCCGAGGGTGTTGCTCGCTGCCTGACGAGCCTCCTCGATCCCCACCGAACGCCCACAACGGGCCGACAGTTGGGGACGCCATCGCGTGGCAACCGCGTTCGTGGCCCCCAGACAAAGCTGTAGCGGACGCCCAGAATCGGACATCGAAACCTCACTCCCGACAGTCGTCGGCGACCCCAACGATGTACGCGACCTGCGATCGAAAGTCTGCCAGTTCACTGTCGATGTAGAAGTACGGTTCTATCGTTGGGGCGGTTGGAAGAGTCGGTTGCGTTGGGACAGTTCAGGGAGTTCAGTGTGCGATAGTTCAAGGAGAAAGGGTACTTATCTCGACGTCCAATTGTCGGTTGAATGTCGGTTGGAGCCCCCACCGGACGTCGCAGACGTCGAACGGACGGCCAACGGTGTGGAGGTCCGAGCGCCAAACCGACGGCTGGAGGAACTCAGTCCACAGGGAGACGGACCTGGGTTTCTCCCCCAGTCGATTCCACGGAAGATCCAAGGTTCCCTATTCACCGATGGAAGCGAGGGAGGGTTTGCGGCGATCGACAAACTGCGCTCCCATAGGCGCGTTCCTCCACACCTGGGGGTCTGAGGCGAGGTCGCGGAGGTCTGCCTAGGTCGTAGTGCGGAGGAAGCAAATCTCGCTGGAGTCCAGCTTCAACAAGTATCCTCCCTCGGTATCGCTTCTCCCTCGGACGTTTTCCACGATAGCGCCTGCTCCAGGTCGAATGGCCTCCAGGGTCGCGCACAGATCGCTTTTGAGCTGACGAAGGCGCCGGTCGAGGCTCACTGAATCGCGAGGTTCCATCGTTCTCGACGAGAACGATTCGGGCCAGATTTCCAACAGCAACTCCCGACGGGTTCGGCGATGATCGGGTGCAGAGGCCAGGAACAGGAGAAACTGGCGCTCCAACGGGGAACGCTCCAACAATAGCCGATCGCCAAAGCACCACACCCGGTCGCCGTCGATCACGAGTGAATACCGCGGCCACAACCATCGGCCGACGTCAAAGCCGGGGAAGGAATGGTTCAGTACCAGGCTCGACAGATCGAGCGCTTCGCAA
>SYKL01000215.1 GCA_005797785.1 Pseudomonadota bacterium
ACAACGAATTCGACAAGCTGTTTCGCTGAAGCTGAAACCGGAGTCGAATCGCGGCGAACACCGCGCCGGCCGAATTCCGCCGTGCCCGCGGACGGTTTTCGCGATCTGGTCGACGGCGCGTTGGGCGATTTGCTCGGGCTTCACATCGGCGGTGGTGGTGGGGATCGCGCAGATCAGCTTGGAGTCGATCTTGCTTTGCCAGGTGAAACAGCCCACTTCGCGCCATTTAACTGGAAGATCGGCTGTGCGGAAGTAGCTCTGGATGTAGCTTCCGGCGACATTCGCCATGATGTTCCACAACAGATCGTCGCCGCGGTATGCACCGGGAACCGTCCAGGCGATGACGACCATCGGGTCTTCGGTCGCCGCTTTGTGTCGGCCCATAATTTGGTCTTTGGGCGCGGGCGGTTCGGAGCGAGGACCATCGATGCGCACGGGGGGCTTGTTCGCCACGGACAGCGGACGGCTGTTGTCGGTCGGATCCATCGGGACCATGAACCAGTCTTCTGGCTTCTTTGGATCGGGGTTTTCGACGCCGCGCCGCGGCGCCCGCCGAATGTCCTTCTCGGTGATCCGGGAGTCCAGAAGTGCGAAATCGAAGTTGTCGTAAATCAGCTCGGGGACGTCGGCGAGATCGAAGGCGCCGACGACGACGATCGTCGTATTCGCCGGTACATAGTTGGTATCGACGAACGCCTGAATGTCCTCAAGCTTGACGTTGGCCAGCGATTCGTGGCTACCAATGCCGAGGCGTTCGTAGGGGTGCCCGTCGGGGTAAAGGTGCTCGAACAGGTAGGGCAGGATCAGCGCCCAGTCGTTTTCGTAGCGCATCCGAAGCTCGTTTCGGATGACTTCGCGCTCGGTGTCGACCACGCTGGGTTCCACACCCTCGACGGCATTGGTGAGACGGAGGGATTCGAGGCGGAGAAGGCCGGGAAGGGAGGTAGCCGGGCAGACGGACATGTAGTTGGTCCAGTCGTCGGCGGTGGACGCATTGAGGTCGCACCCCAGATCGGAAAGGATGTCCCATACTTTTGGCAGACGGGTGCCGGTCTGTGTGTTGATGTGTTGGGACCGGAACCAGAGGTGCTCGACAAAGTGGGCGATGCCCTCCTTGGTGAGGGGATCCGAGGTGCTCCCTCGATCGTAGACGGTGGTCACCGCCACAACGGGCTGCGAGTGGTCCGACTGAAAGATGATCCGCAAGCCGCTGGGGAAGTTATAGTCGACAGAGTCCAGCTGGTATGCAGGCAACTTCAGCTTGAGGTCCGGGCGACTGGGGGTCTTGTCCGGCTTGGTCGGGAGCTCAAACTGCGCGCGCGATCCCTTGACGATCACCGTCTCCACTTTTTCTTTTTCGGGAGCCGCAGATGCGGTGGTGGCGACGGCCAGAGCCGTGAGCAGCAACGGGTATTTCATGTCGTCCTCTCGAGCCCCAGTGGAAGGGGCCGGGCAAATGTCAACCGGCGCTTATCACGCACCAGCAGGGGCGCACGTTCCCTTCCAAAGGTTTCGAGTTGGGTTACCTTATTCCTATGGGCACACCTTGGGATGCGATCGCCGGTGGAGCGTGGATGGCCGTTTCGGGGGCGGCTGCCGTCGCTTATTGGCTGCTCCTGGTCCGGCCGCGCACGCTTCTTTCACTGATTCACACCGAGTCGAAGGACGAAGCGTGGTTTGAGCACCATCCGGCCGCTTTGCGCGCCGCTCGGATCGCGGGCGGAATGGTGCTGGTGCTGTTGGGTATGTTTACCGGCGTGGTATGGGCTTTTTTGGCGGGGCTGTCGGCTCGGTGATGTTGAGCTAGTAAACGAGGTTGACTAATTGGCGTTCACCAAATCCACCCAGTTCGGCAGATTGCCCTCGTCGACGAATTGCTCTCCGTTGCATTCCAAAGGATCGGCGTCCCTTTCCTCCGCCGAAATCTGAAGCTCGTCGAACGGAATTCCGAAATCCTCCAACTCCGCGCGCAGATCCGGCGTGAGCACGTCGAACATCGACACCATTCGGTATTCGTCATTTGCGAAGGATTCCACGGCGAGATCCGACATGGTCTGAGAGGATACGTGGTGTCCGAGCACTTGCCCGGGCGTGACGTGATCCCCAAGTTCGAGGCCCGGTTCCGGCGTGACATGAAACAGCCGCACACGGAAGTCGGGATGGTCGTCCGGCTCCAGGTACATTTGCGTGCCGAACGACTGCTCCTCGAACATCGAAGAAATCGTGCCAGAAACGGGGGAATAGATCGTGTTTTCGGACCATGGGGTGGTGTCGTTCGTCAAACATCCCTGCATGCAAAAGTAGTGTTTCATACTGCGACAGTCTTCGAATTCGTCGGAGAAATCATGTCCGTATCCGGAGCGGAAGCGCGAAATTCGTTCGATCACGGATAGATCTAGGTACATGGCCGAAATAAACGCAGCCCCTTGCGCGTCCTCGGGATCGGTGTCGTCCGTTTCCCCGGTTTCCGTGTCGCTTGTATCGTTGGAGTCCGTCTCCGGGCCCGAATCTCCGGACGAATCTTCACTTGTGTCCGAAGGAGTGACTCCAGCGCATCCGATCAACAGCGCCCAGACGGATGTCCAACCCATGAAACCCCCGACCGCAGTCTAAGGCGCGAGCGCCGGTCCTCCAAGGTGCGGGGCTTGTGCCGAACGCTCTCGGATGGCACAATCGTGTGGGGGCTTCGATGTCCGGCAGCGAACCGCCGATTCGCTCACCAATTCACCGCATTGTGGATGTGTTGTCCGGTTCGCTCCTGGCGATCGGACACGTCGTGGACCCGTTGGAGCTGGAAAAGTGGGGCGTGATGCTGCATCAGGCGTTGGCGTCCCGCGCTCGAGAGTTCCACACGCACGAACATGTGTTGGAAATGGCTCGCCATGCGGATCCAATCTGTGCGATCGCGGCGTTGTATCACGACATCGTCTACATTCAGGTGGATCTGGGTCTCCCGCCTCGCGCCGAAGAGCTGTTGGAGCCCCTCCTGATTCGGGATGGCCCCGGTTGGCGTATCCTTTCGCCACCAAACTCAGCCATTGAAGACGTTTTAGCGGTATTTGGCCGAAAAGAAGGCGAGGTGTTGACCTCCCTTCATGGGCTCAACGAACTCGCCAGCACGATGGTCTTGGTGAGCCAGCTGAAAGGGGTGCTTACCCGCGCCGAATGTGTTGCGGCGGCGGCTTGCATTGAGCTGACCATTCCGTTTCGCGAAGGCGCGCCGGAAGGCCTTCAAAAGCGGCTTCTGGCGATGGGGTTCGCGGAAGACAAAGTCGCTGACATGGTTCGGCGGGCGGTCCGGCTCGCGAATCGGGATATTCTCAATTTTGCGGAGCTCGATCCGGCGATATTCCTTGACAATACGTGGAAGCTGCTGCCCGAGACCAACCCTAGTCTGCACAGCCCGACGACCTACACCGTCATTGAATATCGTGTCGCATTGCAGAAGATGGAGGGATTTCTCTCCCTCCTACCCCCAGAACGGGTGTTCAACGCCTGGGGAGGGGAGCCTGCACCCGAAGAACACACCCGCCGGGTGGCGTTGGCGCGCACGAACCTGGCACTCGCTGTCCGTTATCTAAGGAGCAAACTGTACTCAACGGCGATGGTGGAAGCGCTCTCGGTGGCCACGGGCGGAGACATGCCCCTTGACTACTTCATGGGGGGCATTCCCGAGGCTGGTCGCCGGGTATTGCGGGTGGAGCAGTTCTTGCCCGAGGTCGAGCCGGGTCCGGATGCCGATCCGCTGTTGTGGCGGTTGCTGGAACACGGCCGGAGCAGCGCATCAAGTTTCGACCTTTCTCCCTCGCCACTGGCGTATTTCTTGTTTTGCACGCTGGGCGAGGCCGCGATGGGCAAGGGTCTTGAGGATGCTCGGCAGTTTTGGGCTGGCAGCTTGGATGCGGCGGGGTTCTTGGCCAAGCAGGAAGGTCGCTCGGTTCGTGCGATCGCCCTCGCAGCGTCCTATATCGCCGTGACGCGGGGCGCGGCCCTGCGGCAGCTCGCAAA
>SYKL01000216.1 GCA_005797785.1 Pseudomonadota bacterium
AAACTCGCGCTCCACTCTGACCATCGCACATGCCAGTATTGTGGCCCCCTTTCTCTGCGGGGGTGTGCTGTCGATGGTCCTGTACCCGATCTACGCGCCCCAAGGGGTCGACTTTACGTCATTTTCGCTGTTCATCGGCGTATCCTTGTCGGTGACCGCGTTCCCGGTATTGGCCCGGATCCTTGGAGATCGCAAGCTCCAGCACACCAAAGTCGGGATGTTGGCGCTCGCCTGCGCAGCGATCGGCGACGCGACCGCATGGACCCTTCTCGCCGCCGTTTCCGCGATCGCATCTTCACAGATCGCAGGCCTGTGGATGAAGATCGGCATGGTCCTCGCATACCTAGCCGCCATGATCGGCTTGGTTCGCCCAGTTGCGGTGTGGTTTGGCAATCGCTCGGACGGCCGATCCGGCCCGCTCAGCCGCACGTCTCTCGCAGGCGCGCTCCTTGGAGCTCTCATTTCGGCATTGGCCACCGAGGCCATCGGGATTCACGCGCTGTTTGGTGCCTTTCTGTTGGGTACCCTGATCCCCTCTGAGAGCCGCCTTTCGCGCGAGATCCGGCTACGCAGCGAAGATCTGATCCTGGTCCTCTTTCTGCCAGCATTTTTTGCGTTCACGGGTATGCGTACGGAAATCGGCCAAGTCAGCACCTTCGCCGATGTCGCTTTTTGTGTTCTGATCATCGGAGTTGCGACCATCGGTAAATTCGGTGGAACTTATGTTTCAGCACGACTGACCGGTCAAGGGCAACGGGCAGCAGCTGCACTCGGCGTGCTCATGAACACCCGCGGATTGATGGAGTTGATCGTCCTCAATGTCGGTCTTGACATGGGGATCCTGTCCCCAAAGCTGTTCACCATGCTGGTGATCATGGCGTTGGTCACAACTTTCCTCACGACGCCGGTCCTACAGCTGCTCGGTCCACGTGGATTTGCGGAAGATCCTGAAACTCTGCCCAATGGGTCCCGGACCTGAGCGCAAACTCGTTGTAATGGCGCTTAGTAACATTTGGAATTCGCTGGCTCGCCGGTAGGATGCGTCTGCTTTTGTTGGAGCACCGATGAATCCTCTGTTGTTGACGCCAGGTCCTCTGACCACGGCGAAATCCACCCGCGAAGCGATGTTGGTCGATTATGGTTCACGTGACCCCGCCTTTGTGGCGATGGTCACGGAAATGCGCAAACGCGTCGTAGCATTGATCGCATCCGAACCTGAATACTCCTGCGTACCCCTTCAAGGAAGTGGCACCTTCGCAGTAGAAGCGATGTTTGGAACGTTGGTACCGCGGGATGGTAAAGTACTTGTCTTAATCAACGGCGCCTACGGACAACGAATTGCGCAGATTCTAAAGGTACAGGGCCGCGAGTCGGTCTGCCTCGATTTCGGTGAGTCCGCCGTTCCGGATCTCCCCAGCATCGAACGAGCGTTGGCGAACGACGCTGGAATCACCCATGTCGCGGTGGTGTATTGCGAAACCACCACCGGAATTTTGAATCCCGTCCAGGCGATCGCGGAATTGGTGGCTCACCACGGGCGTAAACTTCTGATCGACGCGATGAGCGCCTTTGGCGCGCTTCCGCTTCGTGCGGAAACAGTGCCCTTTGAAGCGGTAGCTGCCTCCTCGAACAAATGCCTGGAGGGGGTCCCCGGAATGGGGTTCGTCATCGCGAAAACGGCGACCCTCCGCGAATCCGCGGGTCGATCCGCCTCCCTCAGCCTCGATCTGCACGACTCCTGGAAACGCTTCGAAAAAGACGGTCAATGGCGGTTTACCCCTCCCACTCACGTCATCGCCAGCTTCAACGAGGCGTTGCGGCTCCATACAGCAGAAGGCGGCGTGGAGGGCCGAGGAAGCCGGTATCGAACCAATCACACGATCCTGGTCAGCGGCATGCGAAAACTCGGCTTTAAGACCATGCTTCCCGACGTTCAGCAGGCACCGATCATCACCACTTTCCTAGAGCCTGCCGATCCCACCTACCAATTCGAGGCCTTCTACGATGCCCTTCGCGAAAACGGTTTCGCGATTTACCCAGGAAAACTGACAGAAGCGAATACCTTCCGAATCGGATGCATCGGTCAGGTGTATCCCGCGGACATCGAGCGTTTTCTAGAAGTCGTTCAAGCTGTCATGATGCAAATGGGGATCCGCTCCGGCGCCCCCGCCAACGGAGGTTTCTGATGTGGAAGTTTCAACGTTCGTATTCGGGGCCGGTAAAGGGCGTCATTTTTGACTGGGCGGGAACCACCGTCGACCACGGAAGCCGAGCTCCGGTGGGGGTTTTCGTCGAGGTCTTCCGCCGACGAGGTGTCAACGTCACCTTTGACCAAGCGCGCCGGCCGATGGGAACGCACAAACGGGAACATTTTCGTCAGATGACGGAAATGCCCGAAATTGCCGCAGAATGGAAGGCAGTGCACGGCGGCCTGCCGACACCTGCCGACGTGGACGCCATGTACCAGGAAGGAGGCGTCATTCAGGTGGCTTGCCTCCCCGATTTCTCAGATCCAATCCCTGGCGCCATCGAGACGCTAAGCGCCCTTCGGGAGCGCGGAATTCGCGTGGGATCGACCACCGGGTACAACCGAGAAATGCTCGACGTCCTGGTGGCCTGCGCGGCTGACAAAGGATTCCGACCCGATTGTGCCGTTGCAGCCTCGGAAGTTCCTGAGGGACGTCCCGCCCCGTTCCTGCCCTGGACGGCGGCGCAGCGGATCGGGGTTTGGCCGGCTTCCGCCTGTGTGAACGTCGGCGACACGCTGGTGGACATCGAATCCGGATTAAACGCCGGCATGTGGTCCGTCGGAATCGCTGTTACCGGGAACGAAATTGGCCTTTCGCAGTCGGACTGGGAGGCGCTTGCGCCAAAGGAACAGCACACGCTCCGAACCAAGGCGTACGAGCGGTTGTATCGGACCGGCGCCCACTACGTCATCGACTCAGTGGCGGAGCTCCCGCGCATCGTCGAGGAGATCGAGCATCGGATGCGTCAGGGTGAGCGGCCGTAATCGCAAAGGCTTTAGGTTTTTGCTCGGCATCCGTATGCTACCCTCGACAGGGAGGATCGCATGCGTCTCGCGCATTTCGGCTGGATGGGAATCTTGGTTGCGTGCGGTCAACCCGCGGACTCGGATGACGCCGAGCAGGTCGTCGGCCCCACCTACTACGAAGACGTACAGCCGATCCTCAATCAAAACTGCGTTTCCTGCCACTTTACCGGTGGGATCGCACCCTTTCCCCTGGAGACCTTCGAACAAGCGTCGGTGGTGGCCGCCAACATCAAAGTGAGCACCGCCTCCAGGACGATGCCCCCTTGGAAAGCGGATAATTCCGGCGATTGCCAAACCTGGGCCGACGCACGCTGGTTGACCGACGATCAGATCGCCACCCTGGGCGAATGGGTCGATAATGGGAGTCCCGCCGGCAATCCCGAGGATGCGCCAGAGGACACCGCTGAGGAGCTCCCCGGCCTGAACACCATCGACGCCACCGCCGATATGGGCATCAGCTACACGCCAAACGATACCGAGGAAGACGATTATCGGTGCTTCTTGGTTGACCTCGGCGCCACCGGCAATCAGTACCTCACCGGTTTCGAGGTTCATCCTGGCGAAGCCCGCGTCGTCCATCACGTCGTTCTGTTCGACATCATGGACGACGATGCTCTGGCGCAAGCCCAAGCGATGGACGATGCCGAAGAAGGCGAAGGTTACACCTGTTTCGGAGGATCGGGGGTAAACGGCAACCTCGTCCTGGCCTGGGCGCCGGGCAGCCCACCTACTCAGTTCCCTGCAGGGACGGGCCTACCTCTAAACGCCAGTCGACCCGCTATTTTGCAGATGCACTACAACACCACCGGCGGCACCTTCCCCGACCGGACCACCATCGACTTGCAACTGGCCGATGAGGTCGAAACTCCTTCGGCATTCGGATTTTTGGTCGACACCGAGCTGCACCTCACTGCGGGTCAGACGGACGTCTCCACCGCCAGCGAATGGAGCATGGCCGACCTTTCAGAATGGTGGGGCGCCCCCGAAGATGCCCATTTCAACCTGTATGGTGCGTTTCCGCACCAACACAAGCTGGGCAAGTCGATCAAAGTGGAGCGCATTCGCGATGGCGAGGCCACCTGCTTGATTGACGTTCCCGCCTGGGATTTCCACTGGCAGCAGATGTACTTCTACGATCATGCGCCGATCGACATCGCTCCCACCGACGACATTCGCGTGTCCTGCAGCTACGACACCTCCACGGCAACCGAGGACGTGTACTGGGGAGAAGGCACCAACGACGAAATGTGCGTTGCAGGCATGTATTTAGCGGCCGCGCCTTAAGCTCGCCTAGTCAAGCGATTGACTAGTTGCCATGTCCCGCTCGATCTGGCTCAGATAGGTGCTCTCAAAGATTCGATCCGCGTTGTTCGCCTCGAATCCTTCGCGTCGATGTTCCCGCCGGAGGTCCGACTTGGCCAGCCCCACGAATTGGTCAAGCGGTTTACGTTCAGCGAATTCGACATAGGAACCCGCGATCCGATGCTGTTCGCCGTTCGCGAACTCCGCTTCAAACACCTCAGCCACGGTGGACGCCTGCAACAACTTGCCGTCGGCGCTCACCTTGATTTTCCCACCCGAATCATTGAGCTTGAACCCTCGTCGTTCTAAAAATGCACAATAGGCTTCGATCGAGCTCCACCCTTCGGGCAAGTTGTGGATCGACACGGTGAAATGGTTGAGGTAGCACCGATTGTAGATAGTCCAAGCGGCGTATTCGCTCTCCGCCAACAATGCCGTATAGTCCGACCACGACGGCAGCGGCCAAAGGGCCTGATGCAGGAAAGCGTCCGTGGCCACCGGATCGTCAAGATCAAGGCCGATCGTGGGGTTCTGAGTGACGAGGTCGGTATAGGAGTGTACAATTGTCTGTGCCGCCCTGGACAAATCCCCTACTCGAAGCTCGCTGATGAAAATCCGCGGATATTCCGGTCGGGGGGGGTGGTACCAAAAAGCGTTCAGTTTTTTGG
>SYKL01000217.1 GCA_005797785.1 Pseudomonadota bacterium
CCCGTCCGTTTGCACAGTTCAAACGGATATTTCAGCCCGAACAAGTGCGAATACCGTTTCCAACAACAACTTGAAAAGGCTGCCTAACGGACTGGTACGTCAAACCGATGCAAGGTCATTGTGCCCGTGTACCGCACTTCTGCGGTGGATTTGGAGTCCGTATGTTGAAGCACTTTGGGACCGGTCTGGCGTTCACGGCATACGTCTGTAGCGGCGGCGGAGACTCCTCGGACACCTACACCCCCGGAAACACTTCGGCGAGCCTTCGGTTCGGCGACGCTCCCTACTCGCCGTACGGCGAGCTGACCGGCCCGGAGGACGACAGCGGGTACTCCGGGTGGGGGAACGAGGAAAACTACTCTGCGATCGTCCAGACCTTCCAGAGCGGCGATCGACGGGTGGAGGTGCGGCTGAGTTTCGATCCCTACACAGCGGCGTCCGACGACTTCGAGGGCTTCGAGTCTTCCGGGTCCACGTACATCGATCTCGACGATCAGGACGCGTTTATGGTCGGGGTCCGAGTGTGGGAGACCGGCAACCCCAGCTGGGATACCGGCGGCCTATACCTCGACGAATGGGACAGCCTGCACACCGGCGAAATCGTAATCGAAGGCTGCCCTTCCGGCGACTTCGACCTGGAGCTCCACGACGTCGAGATGACCGAATACTCGGGCTCGGTACTGGGGGTTCCGCAGGACTACGCCACCGAATGGCTGAATGGCGAAGTGGGGTTCACGGTCCCGGGCTATTCCGAGGATTTCCCCGAGGGTTGGTGCCTGTAGAGCCCAAACACACCCACCGCAAAGTACCGTTCACGTGACCGCCATGTTGGGCCGAGTGCGAGGGTTTCGACGGGTTTGACTCGGATGGAACCACCTGCGTCAACCTCGACGAATACGCCATTCTCTTTTTTGTAGACATTGGCGTCACCGAAGACGACTCCGATCCCGAGTTCTGGCCACGGTGAATGGGGAGGTTCCTTGCCCCCCTGTACGCTCTTCGCGTTGGACTGGCGCGACGAGCGCGAGGGGGCGAAAGGGCGCGCAGCGGCCGCCCAACGGGCGGCGGAACCCCTGCAGCGCCCGACGGCGGAGCCGGCGCGCCCGACACCACAAACTGCAACACTTGAAGCGGCTTCCGCACGGTACTCCTTCAGGAGACTCGGGAGCCACCATGAGCCATCGGTATCGCCAGCCCACCCATGAAGTCGATGGCCTTCCCGCCGAGAGCCCCTACAACTCTTGGGTGGATCGCCTGTTCGGCGTCAACGCTTATGAGCCGGGTCTCACCGCAGGCAGTACGGCGGATACCGAGGGCATCTACGATCTCTCCGTGCCCACCCACGGAACCGAGTTGTCGGTGCTCGGCGACGGTCCGGCATTTGGCCTACTGTGCACCGACCAAGACAAAGATCGCCGCCACGAGCTCGGGTTCTCGGTCGGACCGGTGGGCTTCTCCACCGAAATGTTCGGGGATCTCTGGGATGCGCTGACCACCAGCAAGTTCGACATCGAAGGAGACTACGAGGAGAGTTGGCTCCTCGACGCCTGCGATGAAGCGAACAGCGACCAACGCTATCGGCAGCACGCCTCCTATGAGCCCACCGAGGAAGATCGACGACCGCTATCGGACAACACCTGGGACTGGGACCTTTATTAGCGTCCTCTGAACAACAGCCGTTGCCTGCGAAGGATCGGGTTTTGCAATGCAACCGGCAACAACGAAAGCAGCGTGAGCCCCCACACCAGCGGCCACGGGAAGGCGATCGAGGAGCGGTGCCGCTGAAGTCGGTCGGCGATGTACGCGGCGGCGCGTTCACTCGTCCATGCCAAGGGCATCGAGGCGAGCTCGGTGGTCATCGCGCTCTGCACATAGCCTGGAAACACCACACTCGTGGAAACCCCGGTTCCGGTGAGATCTAGGGCCAAGCTTCGAAAGTAGGTCGCGACAGCGGCTTTGGACGCGCTGTACGCTGGGCGAAGCGGCATCGGCAGGATCCCCGCCAGGCTGCTGATCGCCACCACATGGCCGCTCCGGCGGGCGAGCATCGCCGGTAACACCGCGCGAACCAGATGGATCGTCCCCATCAGGTTCACCTCGATCGCGAGCGTGTCATCCGCGAGCGTGAGCTCCGAAGGGGTGCCGTACCGGAGCACCCCCGCATTGGCGACAGCGAGATCGACCGGCCGCCCCAATTGCCGCTCACACTCTCCGGGGATCGCCAACATCGCAGCAGCGTCGCGAACATCCGCAGGGGCGACCACGCAGCGGCGGCCGAGAGCCTCGATCTCCGTTCGGACCGCATGCAACTCCGCCTCGGTGGGCGCGGTGACCACCAGGTCGTGGCCGCGCTTCGCCATTTCGAGGGCGAGCGCCCGACCGATCCCCGACGAAGCGCCCGTGATCCAAACCACCGAACCCATGGCCGTGCCCTCTTGAATGGGTGGGTCTTACCCCAATCGTGCGGCGTTCGGTGTTGCGGGGTGTTGTAACTAGGCGGGCGAACCCCTCACAAGCCACGCCGCCACAATGTTCACCGCTGCGGGCGTGATCCCCGGCAGGCGC